>JBEAVG010000092.1:0-7066 GCA_041161045.1 Pseudomonadota bacterium | reverse complement strand
GAATTAAAATGGGCGGCAAAAACGGCGCCGAAATAGATATGAAGGTTCTTGCATCTCAAGAAGAGGCAAAACTAGAGAAACTTACCAAGCGACCGAAAGCAGACATAGAAAAGGCTCAAGCCGCTAAGGAAGCATTAACAAACTTCAAGCAGCTTGCTACAAATTTCGAGTCTAGCGTTAGAGCTCTCTCCTCATTTTTTGCATCTTCAAACTCTCTTGAATTAAGTGTGCCTTCAGGTAGTGATATTAATGGCAATGCTTCAATAGTTCTTAGCCCTAATGCTGAAGTTGGGGTCCATTCTATACAAATTAATCACATAGCATCAAAGCAAAGATATGTCATTGGCCTGGCTAATGGGGCTCCTGTCCGTGGAAGTAATATTTCTTCTAATGGGAAAATACCTTTCGCTGGTACAAGTAAGGCCGATGTTTTCCGAGACGTTGGTCTTAGTTCAGGAGATTTGGTTTTTGTAGTTGACAATGTTGAAGTAATTGTGAATCTAACGAGCAATGAGAATTTGTATGAAGTAGCAGATAAGATCAAAGATGCAGCTGGTCTCCAAGGTAAAGTTACCTCATATGTGTCTGGAAATGAGAAAGATGGATATTTTTTAACAATAGAAAGTGTTGAGGCTGGCGTTAAAAAAAGCTTTGAATTGCTAGATTTTTCTCCTGAATATAAAGTTAGCTACGTGGATCCAGATCAAGATGTTGGGGTGGTGGAAATTGATATTAATCAAAGTGGGAGTACTGCTCTCCTTAATACAGCTACAGCTGTGGATTTTTCAAATGTGAGTTATGTTGATATATATAAATATGATGGTGGGTCTTTTCTAGGGGAAGAATTATTTGCGGATTTAGAAGATTTGTCGTTTAACCTCGAAGACGGTTATGATCCTAAAGGAGATCCAAGCGGAGTATCTAATGTTAGATTTTTTTTTGGTGGACAACAGGTAACGGCTGATATAAGTAAGGGTTTATCGGGCATAGCTCAGGCGATAAATGGTGCTGTTGGTTCAAATATAAAAGCATCTGTAATTCTTCCGGATGGTGCAGGGTTTGGACATGCTTTGAGGATCGAAGCTGTTACAGGATCTATTCCTGAAGAGTTCTTTAATAGTCCAGCTTTAATAAAGAATGATGCAAATGGAATTCTTTTAGGAAAGCAAATTAAAACCTACACAGCGCGAGATACAGAAGTGTTTTTGGACGGTAATCTTTTACCAGCTTCTTCTAGTACTATATTAACTGGAGTGAGCCCAGATATAGATTCTATAAATGTTTCTGGTGTTATCCCTCTTTCAACTTTTTCTATACTGCAGGGGGTGAGTTCTGAAGATGAGGTTGTGCGTGGATTTGTTCAGGGTTATAACGATTTACAGCAATTCATATCACAGCAATCACAAATAGATTCGGATGGAATGCCAGCTGAGGGGGCTGTTTTGTATAAGGATTCAGCTTTAAGGAGTATTAAAAACAAGCTAGATTCTATTACTGCGCAATCTGTTAATGGATTGACATTGGAGGATATAGGAATAAAAAAATACAAATTCCCTGGTGATTTAGAAAATGGCTTAGTCCCTGCAAATTACCTAAAAATAACTGATGCTACTTTAAGTGCTCAATTAGTAGCTAATTTCTCTGGTGTTCTAGAATTGTTTAATGGATCCCTAGATATTACTGGAACTACTGAGGCTCCTGCTGTTGTTCCAGCAGCTCAACTAGCTGCTATATCTAACCCAAGCAGTTTTTATCATGTCCAGACAGGTAATCCTGGTTGTGCTGTTGAGTTGATGTCAGATAATGGATCACTAGATGAAACAGATTTTATAATCGAAGTTACTAATGACAATCCTAAATCTTTTTCTTTTACTCATGGTGGTGGTCTTACTTTATGTACTTTTTATCAAATACCAACATCAATTCCAGTTTCAAGTCAGTTTATTGTTACTGGCAATGGTTTTTCTGGAAATCCGAATACGCATATAACATTCAAAGTAACAATTCCAAATACATTTCCAGTAGGAGGGCAACAAGATCGTATTAGCTTTAGATATAACCCTCCGGTCATAGGAACGGGTGGCGTTGCTGCAAATATCCAAACTTTATATAAAGGACAAGCTAATGGAGGTGGTGCTAATAATGCAATACAGGATTTGGCTTATGTAAGTGGCACAACTTTCTTAGATGCGTTTAAGATTAATATTGTTACGGATGCTGGAGGAAATCCAATATTTACTGCTAGTCATTTGAGTAACCCATTAATTGGACCTGGTTACGCTATGGATCTCCAAGTAGTAAGTCATGTGGGGAATGTATACACTCTTACTGGAGATGGTTCTCTGGGTAATCCATTTAATGATTTTGTAATGACATATGATAGTACTGGTTTGGTGGCTAGTCAAAATTATGACATCATTGGATCTTTTCAAGCTTCAAACAATTATATAGCTCCTGCTCCAGTTGGTAATTCTACTGATGCTAAAGTTTTGCTTCTTAGTGCGCCAACCAATTTTAATGTATCTAAGTTTAATATTAATGTGGTAAATACAAATCTTGGATATGGTGCTCAAGCTACTGATCATTCAACTGGTCAGGTTTATAACTTAACATTTACTCCTATAGGAACTACTGGAGGCATTATTAGCGACACAACTTATAATACTCCTTTTGGTGGTGTTATTATGAAATACACATTACCAACGGGTGGTATAGCGGTTGATAGTAATGACACTATAGCGAATATTTCGTATGAACCAGGCATTGCCACTACATTGGGATCTTTCTTAGGTGATTATTTGGACCCTACTAATGGTGCATTAAAAAGTTCAAGTAAAAAGTATGAACGTATTGAAGAGAAAAATTTGCTTAAGGTTGACCATCTTGAAAAAGCTTCACAAAGTCGTGTTGTAGAGATGATCCAAGCACTTCTCATTGCAGAAATGAAGTATAACAGAGTGCGTAGTTTTCTTGATATGCTAAATGGTAGTGATAGATGATGATGCTAAATCGTCTCCTGTGAAAAATGCCGATTAGGGCGTCGATATCGAGTCCTGCGCTCTTCAAATATCACTCATATGCTGCGGTGCTCGGACTGCTCATCTCCTACTACTTGTCTATTTTTGACAGAGAGACAGCAAATTTTTCCCTAGTATTTTCAGTTTTTAAGTTATTCAATTAGGGGAAATTCTCTTTAGTCTTTATACCCAAACGCCTTATCGAATCGTATTTGCAAATATTTGGTATAAGACACTATTAGTTTTATGCTATCCTTTAAAGCCCGTTGCTACTAAATACTCTTCAGATGATTCTTTTCTACTGGATTCTGGCTTGAAATGCTTTACTTTAGAGAATCTTTTTTTGATTTCTGTTAGTAATGCTCCTTCTGTGCCGCCTTTGAATATTTTAGCAATAAACACACCATCTGGTTTTAATATTTCATAAGAAAGACTAGCTGCTTTTTCGCATAGTAGCATAATTCTTATGTGATCGGTTGGTGCGTGTCCCGTGGTGTTTGCTGCCATATCGCTCATAACAACATCAACCTTTCCACCTAGTTCGTCAATTATAACTTCTGCAGCATCTTCTTCGTAAAAATCCTTGATCATAGTTTTAACACCGGGCATTGGATCGATCGGTAGAAGATCTATCGCAAGTATATTAGGCGTTTTTGAACTTTCGATAATTTTAGATACAACCTGGCACCATCCACCAGGTGCTGCTCCAAGATCTAGAATTTTCATTCCTTTTTTGAAAATTTTAA
This sequence comes from Pseudomonadota bacterium, assembly GCA_041161045.1. GTDB lineage: Bacteria > Pseudomonadota > Alphaproteobacteria > Rickettsiales > Rickettsiaceae > CANNRM01. The sequence goes on along the minus strand of JBEAVG010000092.1, from coordinate 3,303 downwards.
ATTTTTCATTTATTTCAATGAGTTTATAAGCTGCTCTAGACCTGTAACCATCGGCTTTAGCTTGCATAACAAATGGGTCATTCAATTGGCGTTGCAGCCACCGTGCAGAAGATATTTTTCTACCTTTTGCTGTTTTAAGTGATACTGTTTTAGATCTTATCGTTTTTAACATCATCTGGCCTATATTCTGCACTCACAGTATCAAGTAGTGAATTAACAAAAGATATCTCAGAAGCTTTTGCTATATCGCTTGCAATGTTTGTGTATTCGTTGATTATTACTCTGTAAGGTGCTTCTGGAAAATATAAAATCTCTCCTATCGCCACTCTTAGCAATGATAGGAGTGCTATATGCATAGAATCTTTAGACCATCCTTTTGCAAGATGTATTTCTATTATCCCATCTATTTTGTTTAGATTGCCTATTGTAAATATCACCAAATCTTCAAAATACTGCTTATGTAATTTTACAGTAATATCTTTCGGTATCTCTAAATATTCAAAATGATTGCTTGAATAATTCTCAATAGTCGATTTTATTAGTTGTTCAACAGATGCAATCTTATTGTTAATCTCAAATTGGTAGAGAGATTGGATTGCGGCTATGCGCGCTATCGTTTTTGTACTTATTTTAGCCACTATATGTCCTTAATGCATATTTATAATTTATGGCGAAGATTATATCATAAATTGAGATAATATCACGTGATAAAAATATTCGAATCTAGGCATTGCTAAATAACAATTGACGTAGGATTTGTGTACTGTTATATTGCGGCAAAAAGGGTTATTAACATGTACCTAGAGGGTATTGGTATTAGATCTATAGAAAGGTTAAAAAAGGTATCAAATCCATTGATTATATACTGGATTCGCCACTTTTCAGGATTAATTCGCAAAGAATTAAGAAGGAGGCCTATCCCAGAGCAGCCAAAAGACATTGCCATTGTTGAAATAGACGAGCTGTTTACTTATTATAAAAAAAGACCAAGCGAGCATATGTATGGCTTGCTATTGACCGAGACCGAAACCTCTCTAGTTGAATCATTCAATTCACTTATTAGACATTATCTTGCAAAATGCCATCGCAAAACCAAAAGATATACCAAATCCTTCGGAATGATCGTAGATTCTCTGATTCTGCTTTTTAATAAACACTTGATACCAATCGTTATTTAGCAACGCCGAATCTGGCATTGCTAAATTTACTATATTGATCTATTGCGCAAGAGTTATTATCTTGTGCTTTTTTCTACGTCTAAAAAATTAATTTTTGTTGACTTTTTGGTATTTTTATGATATAAAGTATTAACCAATTGATTAAACACGTATATTAAGGAGGCGCAATTGAGTAAACATACATTTAATGGATTCAATGATGGTGAATTTTCTCTTGAAGACAATTTTGAGCATTTGGCTGGTGCGGAGTTTGTTCTGGCTTTTGAGGAGAAGTATGGAGTGGAATATGCTGATTCAGGAAAGTATACTGGAGTGGATCTGACCTCTATATCTCAAAATCATATAGAACATCTTCGGGTGGTTTTATTCTCTATGCCTTGTATTGGGCCCCACCCTCTAGAAGATCTTGTTAAAGACTGGAATCTAGAGCATTTGACTGGTACGGAGTTTGTTCTGGCTTTTGAGGAGAGGTATGGAGTGGAGTATGCTGATTCAGGAAAGTATACTGGAGTGGATCTGACCTCTATATCTCAAAATCATATAGAACATCTTCAGATGGCTTTACTCTCTACGGCTTGTATTGGGTCTCATCCTCTAGAAGATCTTGTTAAAGACTGGAATCTTGTGGATTCTCAAGACGCTTCGGCTGGTGAAGTTGGCGTTGCTCAAGTTTCGGATGCGAGATCTCACGATATTACTGGCAAACGTCAGGAGATGTTATTTAAGCTTTTCGAGAATGCATCAGGAAAAGAAAATTCGTTCGACACAATAATAGAGCATTTTTGTGAAAAAATGGGAAAAGAGGCTGGTGAGTTCACGCCTGAGCTATTAGCTGATTATTTGGATCTAATGATTCAAGAATTCGGCTTATAAAGTCTTAAGTTCATTGTCATAAGATACTCTTGATTAAGAGTATCTTTAGAATCATTGAATAAAGGAGCCAACATAGCATTAGTATGTTGGTTCTTTTTTTATAATCGTTGTAAAGTGAAGAATTCAAACAAATCTTGACAAAATAGTATGTTTTGTGCATAATCTCGCTCAAGTATTTTATGCATAAAATTTACGGAGATATATCATGTCACAAGCTAAAACAGCTTCAAAAAACAACCCAACAGCCCGTGAGCAGGCTAGAAAATTCTATCATGATGGCAAAGAAATTGAGCCAGTAAAGCTTATTACTCCAGGTTTTTCCTTTCTTGCGGCTGAATTTAAGGATTCAGGCGATATAGTCCTAGGTGTTGATGGTAAGCCACTTCCTTGGGCTAATGCAAAACAAACTCAAGCCTAAACTTGTTTGTGAAAATTAGCGCTGGCTTTGTTGACTGGCGTGGATCTGCGCGTGCTCACCTACCGTAAGTAGGCTGCGCTGCTCGACCACTTGTCTCCTAGCCATCATCAAATTTTGACAAACAAGCCTGAACTACAGAAATTAGCGCTGGCTTTGTTGACTGGCGTGGATCTGTGCGTGCTAACTAAAATCCGACTATTCTCCAGTTTGTTAGAGAATAGTCTTGACTTTTCTCCAGTCTGGCATAGAATGGCCGTATGAAAAGATCTCAAAAAGACATAATAATTCGTGATTTAAGCAAGAAGATAGTGCTTCTTGTTGGTCCTAGGCAATCTGGTAAAACATGGCTTGCAAAAGATGTTGCTAAGTCATTTAAGAATAGCGTCTATTTAAACTATGATCAGATCACAGACCGCAAAATTATGCGTGATCAATCTTGGCTTAATACTGTGGATCTCTTAATTCTAGACGAGCTCCATAAAATGCCAGATTGGAAGAATTATCTTAAAGGGGTTTTTGATACAAAGCCTGAAACTATGAGTATTTTGGTTACTGGCAGCGCGAGACTTGATATATATAACAAAATTGGCGATTCGCTAGCTGGTAGATATTTCAAACATAGATTGGTGCCTATTTCATTGGCAGAACTGTCGCAAGTTGGTGAATCTTGTGATATAGGAAGACTCATAGAGCGTGGAGGTTTTCCAGAGCCATATTTCGCTGACGATGTAGTTCAAGCGAATAGGTGGAGGGTGCAATATATAAGCAGTATGCTTAGCACTGATATTTTTGAGATAGATCAGATACATAATATGAAGGCAATGAATCTAATTT
>JBEAVG010000031.1:0-2690 GCA_041161045.1 Pseudomonadota bacterium | reverse complement strand
AAAACCAAGCACAAACTATTGGAGCTGCTTCGAGTTCCTCTGGATCTGTAATTCAAAATGCTTTTTCTTCTATTCCAAAAACTCTAAGACATGACGAAGATGTAAAAAGAAGAGCTATAATAAATGAAGCTTCAATTAGCGAAGTTATAGCTGCTACTTCAGAAGCAAAAACAGTTCTTCAAACAGCAGTTGCTGTCCGCAACAAAATCTTCGATGCATTCGACAAAATAATGAATATGCCTCTTTAAAAGCAAACCAGCTGCCAATTATACTGAATAAGCACGCGCAAACCCATGCACCGACAACGCCAGCATCAATTTTCAACGCTCCCAAAATTTGCAGGCAAAATTAGATGATGGCTAGGAGAAAAATGGTTGAGCAGCGGAGCCTACAACTCGTAGGTGAGCACGCGCAGACCATGCGGACGACAACGCCAGCGTCAATTTTCACTGCAAATTTCGAAGTTATTAGGATTTTCAAGTATATATCTCAGCATAATATTATTCACATGATGACCAGGTTTTTTACTTAGAAATTTGCCTTGAAAATTACATCCTACAGTATAGAAATCTCCTATGGAATCGAGTAGTTTATGGCGAGCAAACTCGTTTTCAAATCTTAGACCTTCAGGATTCATTATAGTATCCTTATCTATACCTATAGCATTCTCTAATGAAGCGCCTTTAGCAAGCCCTTGGTTTTTGAGATATTCAAGCTCATGTACAAATCCAAAGGTCCTAGCACTTGCAACATCATCCTTAAAAAGAGCCCTATCTGCAAGACTCATTGATTGTTTACCTATTGCTTTGCTTGCAAATTCTATATTTACATCTAAAAAAAAGGAATCACTAGGCGTTATATGAATTTCAGAATCTTTGTTTATTAAACTAATATCTCTTGTGATTTTGATAAGTTTTTTAGGAGCATTCAGAAATTTAGTACCCGCACATTCAATTAGGAATACAAAAGGCTTGCTACTACCATCCATGATTGGTACTTCTGGACCATCAATTTTTACTATTACATTATCTATCCCACATCCCCAAAGGGCTGCTAGAAGGTGTTCTATAGTGCTAATTTTAACCTTGGCATCATTCTCAATTGTTGTAGCCATAGTAGTTTCAGTCACATTTAAGTAAGAAGACTCAACAACATTTGTAACAGCAGAAACATCTGTTCTTACGAAAATTATTCCAGTATTCTTCTCAGCAGGCTCAAGGGTCAGCTGTGTTGTTTTACCAGAATGTGTACCTATCCCATAACAGCTTACAGGACGCATTATAGTAGTCTGCATTAAGACCTCCTCTCGGCTAAATATTATACTACAATTTAAGCCGATAATTTTGAGGTTTTTTATTACAAAATATTACGCGGATTTTCTTATAAAAGACTTATAGATCAGATATAATATCGAAGAAACAACCAGTCCAATCCCTATCTCTACTATAAATATACCTATTTTTTGGCCATCTAGATTAGAGTTAGCAATAGTACTATAATTTAGAAAATTCGCCCCAGAAAAAATCGAAACCATTCCTGGTAAGATATAAGAAAGAAGGCCAATACTTCCCACATATAACAAATGCTGAGTCGTAAGATTTAAGTCTTTAGTTAAATCAAGCGCTATAAGCAAAGATGCGAATATAGCCCCAGCTTGAAAACCACCGCCTGGAGAACTTTCGCCATTTAGCTGTATATAAAATACAAAGAGCAATATAAAGGGAGAAATAAAATTGGTAACTACAGAAAAGATTATGTTTTTATTTTGCATTTATTTCTCTATTACTGATTGATTTTAATATCAAAACTACCGATAGTCCTGCAAGAAAAATTACAGTTGTCTCACCTAAAGTATCATACCCCCTATAACTTGCAAGAATTGCAGCAACAAATGATTCTATACCTATTTCTTTATAAGTATTCTGAGTATAATAAGAATTTACTCCAGAATGCACAGGAGAATCAACGGAGCCATAACCTACCATTTCGGATCCAGCATAAATTAGAGCAACAGCGAATAAAATCGCACTCACAATAGCTACTAAGCTCTTAAGAAAAGCGTTATCAGAAGAGGTATCTGATGATATGTTAGATATTTTGAGCATTACAATAGTCGTAATGCATGCACCCAGAGCTGCTTCTGTCATAGCCACATCCGGCGCATCCATAACAAGATACAAAATACAACAAGACAGACTTAATACTCCAAACCATATTATTGCTGAGCGTAGTTCTTTTTCGAACAAAATTTTATATAATAAAAAAATACATGCGATCGAAACTACAAATAAAAGCTCTAAACTAAATTCAAATCTCATCTTTTTTGCCTTTATTTTGTTCTTTATAAGCAGCCTTAGCAAGAAGCTGTGTTGCAATAGGCGCAAGAAGCCATAAGAGTGGTATCATGAGTAAAATTTTTGCCGCATCCTTAAATGTAATTTGAACTAATGCAAGACCAAAAAGCATTATAGGTATGCCAACTGCATCAGCAACGCTAGATGCATGAATCTTAGAAAAAATATTAGGAAATTTTATTATACCCAATATTCCAGAAAGAGTAAAAAAAGCCCCAACCAAAATAATAATGTGACCAATTGTTGCTAGCATAGGGTTTTGTTTTTTATAACCATGGATAATAATATCAACAAAAGAAACAGGTGGCAAGAAATAGGCGCTATACATAGGTATTG
>JBEAVG010000155.1:0-3073 GCA_041161045.1 Pseudomonadota bacterium | reverse complement strand
GAAACCCCTCTAGTTGAATCATTCAATTCGCTTATTAGACATTATCTTGCAAGATTCCACCGTAAAACCAAAAGATATACCAAATCCTTCGGAATGATCGTAGATTCTTTGATGCTACTCTAATAAACACTTGATACCAATCGTTATTTAGCAATGCCAACTAACTCATGGGATTTTTATTGTATTAAATGAAATTTACTACTGGTACACAACCTGATAAAGATTATGAAAAAGGATATGAAGGGCATTTAAGCGAACCCGTAAAAGCAAATTGCAGGGAATTTAGTGAAGCTTATTTTAAATGTAACAAGGGCTTTGGTAAAAAAGATGCTGATAAAGCTAGCATTAAAGTGAAAATGCAAGCAATAAAAGATCAATTAGCTGCAGTTGAAGGCAATAATAGGGAGCTTTTGGATTATTTTGAATTCCTTATCCTTATTATAAGATTTGCCAAGAAACAGACCAAGTGCCGCCACAAGAAATTGAAATCCGTCATGATAGTCATACTTTGGGATTGATGGGCACAGTAGATGAAATTTTAGCAGATTAAGTAGTAAATAATATGCCCCACAATTCCTGCACTATAATTTTGAATGGTCATGGAGGCTACACTCCTGATAGAGTGCTGAATATAAATTCTTATCCAAATGATTATAGTATATTTTTTCCATGCAGGCATAGAGAAGCAGTGACTGTATCACACCACAATCTGATTTTTGCTGATTTAACAACCTGTCCAAAGGATCAAATAGTCACAAGACTACAAATAATGGAGGGGCCAATGACAGTGTCAGTTGTAAACAAACAAGCCCCAGCTCTTGGATTGTTAACTGATATGATAACTACTTTGATCATATATTATCAAATGCTCCTGAGATTGTAGGTGCACACATATTAGAACATGCGAATGGTGTAGCTGGTCATGGGGCTCATAGATTTTGTAGTTCAGAGTTAGTACAGAGCTTAGGGACATGGGAAGTTACAAGTTGATTTTGATCTTTATGATCACTGATCCAGGCATTAGAAGATGATCGTAATAATCATGCACAAAATTTTATAGACTTTCAGCAACAGGTGCCCGGAGTATTTGAAAATCTTGGAGATCAATTGCATAAACTTACAATTGTTGGTGACTCTAATATCATTTGGGATGCTTGTAGAGATATCATTTTATAATTTTCAAATTATTTTGCATCGGATAAAGTATTTTGTTAGGGGATACAATTTGTTCTGTAATGTTTATATGAATAGGATTTTTTAGCTAAAAAAGTTTATCAGCCGGGATCTTTGGTCAGGAGACCTACTTCTCTCACTCCCTCATTTTCCATAATATAGATTATGCGATCCGTTGGTTAAGCGCCCCAAGAAGAAGCAATACTCCTTCTTGGAATTACTTAATCCGATGACGTTTCCCCAATAACATCACTAGTTTCCGGTGATGGTTCACTTTGTATTTGAGCATGAATGATATGATTGTCATCGCTAATTTTGTATTGTTCTAGAAACATTGCAAATTCTGATTCTAGTAAAGTATGTGCGAATTGGCTTAATATAGATCCGCTTAATATACTTTCGTCCAAATTCATACCATGTTTCATCAATATTTTAAATGCCTTATCATCAAGCTTTACTCGATCATAATGTGGCTCTGCTCCAGGAACAAATAACCTTTGTTTTTCAAATTGTTGTTCTATAATCTCTTTGTCTTTACTAGGATTTCTAGGCCACATAATAGACAAGTAAGCCAGAACGTCGTATTCACTTTTAGTAATTTGTGCATTTTCAACTAGCTCGTATAAATAATCTATTACAGCTTCTATCTTTTCATATAAGCTCTGATCATCCTGCGATGGAATTTTCAAAAAACTTTCTTGTTCGCTATCAATCAATATATGATATGGTATTTTTATATCATATGCTTCACTAGCTCCACCTAATATGGCATTGACAGCATACCCAAAGTTATCTGGATTATACTCTGCTCCCTTGGGATCAAAACTATATGCGCCTTTTAGAAATATATTGATTGCTTGCATAAATTCTGTGATGTCTCTCATTCTACAAGATGCTGCATTAACTATATCATGAGGATCTATAGCACTTGAAGATGTAAAAATTGTATCATTTTCATGATTTGTGCCATCTATAGGCATTTGAGCAAAATGGATAGTTCCAGGAATTTGATATGCCTTATATGCCATATTAATAGCTTGTAGAGGAAATGGTATGTTGGACAGAATGTTTTCAGTAATTGTATTAAATATTTGTTTAACTTTGAATCCCCTTATAGGATATTCATCTGCATAAAAAAACAGAGAAAGGTTTTTAGCTTTTTGCTCTTCAAAGAAGTCTACACAAGGTTTAAAAAAGGTTCCAGAACAACAAGAAATAACGTGTATAGATATTTTTTTGTTGAAATCACCACTCAAAATATTGTTCAGCACCACTACAAAGTCCATGCCTACAACTTCTGGAGGCTCTCCTGGAGCCAGATCATCTGGATCCACATCATCCACCATATCGCAACCATCTTTAGAACCATGCACAGCTAATATGACATGAGAACCATCTTCTAAGATTTCAGGTGATAACGCTAATTGAGAAAGTGCTAAAACCCCCTTCTCTCCATTTCCAACTATTTTTCTAGTATCATGGATACTAGAATTTAAAAGTTCTTTCTCTATAACATGCTCTAGACTTTGTTCTACAAAAATAATAAGTTTACTCATAATAAATAAAAAACCTCCAAGGCGCTTGATTGAATTATTGCATTTAATTAAGAATAACGTTATATCAAATAATTTTAATAAACTCAATCAAAACATTATGAGCTTTTGAACTATTTCATGTTGGTTAATAGGCATCTTTGATAATCACATCCCCTCACCTGCGTATTTGAAAAAAATACACCACTTCTCAACTATGTTCACCAATTCATCATCAAGAGTCTTATTAAACTTAGGAAGTTCCAAAAAAGTAAAAGAAAAATTATCTCTTTTAAATTTTGATATTGACCATCTGTTTCTTTTCCTTTGTTAAGTTGCCCAGCATAAGCTTTAGCAGCGTAATATTG
>JBEAVG010000153.1:0-19545 GCA_041161045.1 Pseudomonadota bacterium | reverse complement strand
AATCCAGATAATTTAATTTTTAGTAATGATGGGAAATTATTCCTGAGAGAATTTATTGATAGCCCACAGAATTTTTACCAAAAGATACCATATTTAGCGCCTGAATTATCTGATTTGCTACCAAATGCAAGAATATCCCGTAACCTTTCAGGTGATATATATGCTGTTGGAATGACAACATATTATGCACTAAACTCTCTTAATCCATTATTTCATTCTACTGATAATAGCAAACTCATGAATGCTTCAAGAATTGAGAATGGAACTTATCACATGGCAAATGTCAAGAACAAGATATCTACCCAATTCAGGACTTTTTTGGCTTCAACTCTTCAGGATAATGTTAGCACAAGATGGACAGCGAATATAATTTCTCAATGGTTTTTATCTAAGGATCGTGGTTCTAAATTTAAAGCACATGCGGACTCACCAAATAGCTCAGGACATACCATTCTTTTTGAGGGACGCAATTATTCAAATCCTTTTGCTATAGCTAGCGCAATGTATGTGCTTTACGAAAAAGGAATACGTTTTTGTTATAATGAAAGTTTTGCAAAATGGATTCAAAAAGTGAAGGGGAAAGCAGATCACATAGATGATTTATTCAAAACAAGAATCTCTACTGGTATATTCTCTAACATTATTGACTCTGAAAAAGAAGAAATGTTCATGAAAGTTCTTCATGCATTGGATGGATTACCTTATGTTAGATTGCGAGATTTCTGTATCACAATAGAATCAATACCTGATTTATTATTCTCATCAATTTATAATGGTAATTCCGCTTTATTTGATAACATTTCCAAATTGTTACGTAGAAATTATTGGAAAATGGTTATGACAAATGATCTACTTAGAGAGTATCCTCAGGAATATATAGATATTCTAACAAAATTAACTTCTACTTTTGTAGCCAACTCTTCCGAATCTTCTGGAAAGCAAGCTATGTATTCTTTAGACCCTTACATACCTTGCATGAGTCCATCTGTAATAAATGATTATGCTCTTACTATTTCAGATTTACTTCTAGCTTTAGACAAGGTTGCAGCTCATACTCCTAACAAATTATCTATAGATGATCATATCGTTTCCTTCATTACAAGTAGACTGGGTACAGAAGTTATATCAAATAGTAAAATTAATTTAAGCGCATCTCAATTCGAGGGATCTATAGTAGTGCGTGGGATAGGGTTATTGGCTATAGCACAAGAATATACACATGACATAAAAATTCCACATTTAGCAACTCTCGTAGCTCAAAAATTAATAGAATGGGCAAATGATAACTTACATAGCACAAAACTCAGAAAAGTTATAACCTCTGAAATAGCTGAACTTGCTGGAAATGGTGATTTAGCATCTATGTTGTATGTTATATCTAACCCCAAATTATTCCATAATGATAACAGAGGTTATAAAGCTGCATATCGTCAAACCACAGAAATAACTAATGATATTAAACTTCTTTCTGATAGCAAAAGGGTTACTCAATTAGGTATTATACTAGGTCAAAGACTTACTGTTTTATTTGCATATTTGTTATGTATGATTGTTGCTTTAATTTTGATTGTTTAGAGGAAATAATATGAAACTCGATAATACAGACACGAAATATTTCAAAGCCACTACATCTATAATCAAAATTGTTTCCCTGATCATAGGTGTAATATTAATATTCCTATCTCAATATGGCTTCATGTTTTATGTAGCCGGAATGCTTCCAACAATAGTTGTCTCTTTTGTAGACCGCAAAGAAGAAAAATGTGCATCTGCTACGATATGTACATTTAATCTAATAGGAGTTTTGCCTTATCTATCTCAGATCTGGCTTAGTTCGCCTATGGATGAAGCATCCAAATTACTAATATCTGATATAACGACTTGGGGGGTGATATATAGCGCTGCACTAGTTGGTCAAATAGTATATTGGACTGTACCAATTGCTTTTGCAAAATTATACGAAATACGAGCTAAAGTAGAAATTTCAATATTAGATGCACAAAGAGCGAAATTATTAGCTGATTGGAATCTATCTGATAAACCTTTGGGCAAAAATGCTCCAGAACAATAGATCTCAAAAAACAACAAATAATAAGATTCTTTGCGTGCTAACTGGTCCTACTGCTAGCGGTAAAAGTCTTATAGCTATAGAGCTAGCGAAAATATTCTCCGGCGAAATAATAAACGCTGATGCAATACAAATATATTCTGAGATTCCTATTTTATCATGTTCTCCTAGTAACGAAGATAAGAAAACAATAGAACATCATTTATATAACTATATTTCTCCAGTAGAAAATTATTCGGTATCACGCTTCATTGAAGATTCTGTACCAACAATACAAAACATTTCAGCTAAAGGAGCTATGCCATTTCTTGTAGGGGGCACTGGAATGTATATCAAATCTTTATGTGAAGGAATACATAGCATTCCTAATATAGACGAATCATTTAAAATAGAAGCGATAAAACTACACAAAAATCTTGGAGCAGAAGCTTTTCATAAAATATTAATGCAAAAAGACCCTATTGCTGGACAACTTTTGCATATGTCAAATACTCAGCGTATTATTAGGGCTTATTCTGTTTTTCAAGCTACTGGACGTTCATTATACGATTTCCACAAGGATGATTCTAAAAAATTTCTAGAAGAATATAAAATAATCCAATTAATCTTAAATCCTGAACGCAACTTACTATATTCAACCTGTAATGCAAGATTCGCTAAACTGATGGAAAACGGTGCTATTCAAGAAGTTGAATCAATTACTAGAAAATATGACAAACCTCTTGCAGCATCAAAAGCTATTGGATTTGATCAAATATCCTCTTATCTCAATGGTGATATATCATATGAGGAATGTATTAATCTATCACAAATCAAGACAAGAAATTATGCCAAAAGGCAGGTGACATGGTTTAGGCATCAAATGCAAAATGCTCACCATATATCTTTCGATATATTTGATCCTGATAAAATCTTAAAAAGAACCATGGACATTATTGAATCCTATGTTCTCTAAAATCATACAATATATATATCCACCCAGATGTATTTCTTGCAGTGTATTAGTGCAAGAAGGTAATGGATTTTGTGGAGAATGTTGGAAAAAACTTAGCTTTATAACACATCCATATTGCGAAATATGTTCTTTTGAATTTAGTATAAATACTGGGCTAGAAAGCAATGTATGTCTTAAATGCATGTCGTCTAAACCAGATTATGATGCTGTACGAGTGCCTCTTAAATTTGATAATGCAAGCCAAAAAATAATTCATGCTTTTAAATATTATGATACGACACATATAGCTAAAATATTTGCCAAAATAATGTGCACTTCTTATAAGGATTTCATCTGTGATTCTGACTTAATAATTCCAGTACCAATGCATAAATGGAAGAGACTTACAAGATTATACAACCCTCCACAATTACTAGCTCACGAAATAGCAAAGACTTATAATATTACTATGATGCCAGCATTACTTAAAAAAATTAAGAACACTAAGTCTCAAACCACATTATCAAAAAATCAAAGACTCAATAATATAAATGGAAGTATAATAGTCACTAATCCAGAATATATAAAAGATAAAAATATTATAATAGTGGATGACGTAATGACTACTGGAGCTACTATTTCAGTTTGTGCAAAGCAGCTGAAAAAAGCCGGAGCAAATTCTGTGCGTGCTTTATGCATGGCGCGGACCTGCTAATATGTCTCTCATAAAGAATCTTTATGTATAACATCCTCTATTTCTGCATCTGGAAATTTTGTTGATATCTTTGACCAGGATTGGCTTTTTTTGATCTCTTCAATCATTTTACTTTTTAGATTCTTACCTGAAAGATTAGATGAAAAAACAGAAGCCTTGCCTCCTATCATCTCACCTATGATTCTTGCTAGCCTTTCATTATATAATTTATTGCTACCATCAGAGGATATTTCTAACTTTACACCATCAAAACCTATAACTGATATTTCATTCATCATATAGTAATAAAGATCTAGCTCTTTAAGTTTTATGAGTTTATCGAGTATCATTAATATACTTACGGCTTCTAGCTTGGGAATTGCTATCGTATCAGGTTTTTTGCCTGGGAAACTCCTTGTTCGCAATATCCAAAATGGCTTGCTGTGGAGATGGAAGCATAGATGCATAAATCATTTTTAGCACTAATATCTCTGCAGCTAAAAATTGGTTATGGGCAGTTTTTAAATCTGATATTCCTTTAGTAATAAGTTGCCAAAATACTGTTATAGGACCTATTCCAATATAATCAAATTTTGATAATATTTCATCATAAGGAGTATATTCTGGGTCAGTATAATTCTTGATTGATGCACGCTTAGCGAGATATCCGACTATTTCCAAAACATTCTCAAAAAAATAAATTAAATCACCACCCTTTTCTGTTACATCCTTAAGAGTTCTTAGAGCGGACTCGGCGTCCTGAGATAATATATCTGAGACAAATTTCACAACTACATCTAAATTTGCTATACCCAGCATTGATTCTACCAAGTTAATTGTAATATTAGTGTTGTCATGAGTAGCTGAAAGCATGGATGCTTGATCTAACATAGAGATCGCATCTCTAGCAGAACCACCGGCTTTCAGACTTATTAAAGCAAGTGCTTTTTGTTCATATTTGATAGATTCACTATCTGCAATTTTTGATAAAAGTTTCTCTATTTCTTCTATACTAAGCCTTCTAAGATCAAATCTTTGGCATCTTGATAGAATAGTAACTGGAATTTTATTAACCTCCGTAGTTGCAAAAATAAATAACACATTTGCTGGCGGTTCTTCTAAAGTTTTGAGTAATGCATTAAATGCATTCTTAGAGATCATATGAACCTCATCTATGATGAAGATCTTATATTTTCCCATGAGTGGTCTATATTCAGAGCTATCTATTATAACTCTTACATCATCAACACTAGTCCGGCTCGCTGCATCTATTTCAACAATATCAGGATGGCTGCCCGATGCTATTGATTTACAATTACTGCAAACAGAACATGATTCTATGTCATTCACTGTAATTTTAGGATTTTCACAATTTACAACAGAAGCTATAATCCTAGCGGAAGTAGTTTTTCCTACACCTCTAATACCAGTAAGCAAATATGCAGGACTAATTCTTGAATTTATAATTGCCGAGCTAATAGTCCTCACTAAAACATCCTGCCCCTTAAGATCAGAAAATTTCCTAGGTCTAAATTTTAAAGCAAGTGGGATGTATCTTTCAGAATTATGCATATTGGAATATTTACGTAAGTTTTATAGCCAGCCGCAACCCACGAAAATCTTATTACGGCTGCTTTCTTTCGAACCTGACCGGATTCACAAGTTTCATGCCTGCCGCTGGCCAGACATAAGCATAAAGATATATTATACTAAGTTCAAGATATAAATAAATCTGTACATGTTTAGTTTTCCATTTTATATTCCGGAAATGAATAATAAAAAGAACTAAATCCAAAAAATTCTTATCATGAAGAAAATAACCTTATCGATTCTGATCTGCATTTCTCTGATAGCAGCAGTAATTATAGCCAAAAAACAAGGCTATAAAATAGGGTACAAAAGAGCTCTAACAGATACTGAGTTCTTAAAAAAGAAAGAATCTTGGGAAAAGGGATTTGAAAACAAATTCCCATTAGATCCTAACAAACAAACTATACGAATTCTCAGCATGAACTTTGGGGATGATACTCCTCCTCAGCTTTCAGAAGTTCTTCCATTACATCAAATAATAAGAGAAAAATATAATATAGAATATGTTGATAAAGACCCGCATATTATATTGCACGGTCATTTGAATAAACACAAAGTACCAAACTATCCTGATGCTATTAAAATTTTCTATACTGGGGAAGTTTTCTTAGAAAATGATCCTCCAAAATATTTAGATAATTTTGATTTAGTTTTAGGATTTGATTTCATAGACAAGCCTAATTATTTTAGGCTTCCTTTCCAATATGTGTATCAACCTATAGCAGAGAAAATAAGGCATGATTACGATAGAAAAATGTCTTGTAATCCTAAAAAGAAGCACTTCGCATGTTTCTTGGTATCAAATGGAGGAGAGTGGAGGCCAGGCAAATTTGATGGCGCGTCTACCCGCACACATCTATTCCATAGACTTTCATTATACAAAAAAGTGCTTAGCGGTGGAAAATATCTAAATAATATTGGAAGTCCTGCACCTAATACATTTGAATTTTTATCTCAATGTAAGTTTACTATCGCTTATGAAAACACATTAAATTATCCAGGATACGTAACAGAGAAGCCTTTCAACGCCTGGCTTGCAGGCACTGTTCCAATATATAACACGGAACCTTCAGGCCTTGTAGATTTAAATAAAAATGCAGTAATTTTCGCTGGCGATTTTAAAGATGAAGAGGCTTTAGTAGATTATATTATCAAGGTTGATAATGATGATAAACTATATTGCGACATATGGAATAAGCATATAACTAATGACTCTAGCAGAGATTATGAATCTGTAAAAAATGAGCTTCGGAAAAAGGTTGAAGAACTTTTTGCACGAAAATTAAAAATATCTTCCTCAGAAAATTAACGATATTTTCTAATGACTAGCTCTATTAAAAAGCCAGCAATTCTCTAGATGATCATTCACCATACCCACAGCTTGCATGTAAGCATAAATAATAGTGCTACCTACAAACTTCATCCCCCTTTTCTTTAGATCTTTAGATAAACAATCACTTTCTTTTGTAGATGCAGGAATTTCATTGAAACTCTTCCAACTATTTTTGATTGGTTTATTATTCACAAATCCCCAGAGATATTTATCAAAGGACCCAAACTCTTTTTGAATTTCTAAAAACACCTTGGCATTTATTCTAGAAGAATAAATTTTTAGTCTATTGCGAATAATATCGGAATTAGTAGTTAAATTCTCTAGCTCTATATCTGTCATTAATGCTACTTTATCGGGAATGAAATTATGGAAAGCCTTTCTATATCCCTCACGCCTTTTTAAAATAGTTTCCCAGGATAATCCCGCTTGAGCTCCTTCTAAAATGAGCATTTCAAATAGTTGGTTATCATCATGCACAGGAATACCCCATTCATTATCATGATAATCTGCATAAAACTCCTGCCCAACTTTATTTCCAAAACATCTTTGTTTATTATCCATTGTTATTTACCAATTACTATTTGAAACATACTAATATTTTTCTGTATAACTTAGTTTTATGTTTTGCACACTCTTTTCTTGATATTTTTCTTAAAAATTAATATTATACTTATAGTTAGATAGTGGATGTATGGCTGCGTTTTATGTTTCTGCATAAACCGAGGAAAGTCCGGACTCCATAGAGACATAATGCCGGGTAACGCCCGGCGAGCTGAGCTTCGTGCCGGTTTAGGGAAAGTGCCACAGAAAATAACCGCCTCTTATTGTTTAAATTTGAGGTAAGGGTGAAAAGGTGCGGTAAGAGCGCACCAGCTGTTTGGTAACAAACATGCGTTAAGGTAAACCCCATTAGGAGCAAGACCAAATAGGCGTCAAATCCGTGATAGGTTTCTATATCCATTTTGATGCGGGTAGGTTGCTTGAGGTGAATGGTAACATTCATCCTAGATAAATAGCCATAAATAATCACATAAGTGCTTATTACAGAATCCGGCTTATAGTCCACTATCTACTAATCTTGGAAAAAACTATGCAAATATTATATCACTATCCTCTTTGTCCTTTATCTAGACAAGTAAGACTCATACTAAAGGAATTTGATATGACTTTTAGTTTGGTTAAAGAAGATTATTGGCTTCGCTCTGCCCAATTTTTGAAATTTAATCCCGCCGGAGAATTGCCTATATTTGTCGAACCGTTTGATATAGTAATAGCTGGTATATATCCTATAATAGAATTCATGAATGCAAAATTTCCTAACAATGGCTTTATGTCAGGAGATATGCATATAGACGCAGAAATTCGTAGGCTTCTTGCCTGGTTTAATAACAAATTTCATTCAGAAGTAACAAAAGTAATTATTGACGAAAGACTTATAAGATTACTTAGAAATGCTGGCGCTCCAAGAACTGACTTCCTAAGAATTGCAAAAAATAACCTTCTAGGGCATATGGGATATATAAACCAGATTCTGCAACATAGACAATGGCTTGCGCATGAGAAGATAAGTTTTGCGGATCTTTCTGCTGCAAGTCATTTATCTGTTCTAGATTATTTTGGTGAAATTATATGGGAACAATATCCTCGGATCAAAGAATGGTATTCAGTAATTAAATCACGCCCAAGCTTCAGACCATTCCTGCAGGATAGCATAGCGGGCTTTGCACCACCTAAACATTATCAAGATTTGGATTTTTAGCCCCTGTGAAAATGCATGATCGAATAATCTTTACAAACATTTGACTAATAAGACTTTTTAATTTTTGCCAACACCATCCAAAATCCTCTCTGCAAGGGCTTTATTAACACCTGTTACCTTACATAAATCCTCTATGGAAGCTGATTTGATAGCTTCTATAGATCCAAAATGACTAAGAAGCGCCAGTTTTCTACTCTTACCAATACCATCTATATTATCCAAACTTGATGTGCGGATATTTTTTTCTCTCTTATTCCTATGGGTAGTAATTGCAAATCTATGAGCCTCATCACGCAGAACCTGTATATATTTTTTCAGCGGATCCTTTTTATCCAGTATAATCTCCTTACCATTTCCTAAGAAAAATATTTCGTTACCAGAATTTCTATCAGGACCTTTAGCTACAGCAACCAATGGAATATCTAACCCAAATTCTGAAATCACTTTAATTGCTGTAGAAAGCTGCCCCTTTCCGCCATCTATAATAATTAAATCAGGCTTTTTCGACATATCTTCTAAAAGACGTTTACATCTCCGCATAAGAACCTCTCGCAGCATTGCATAATCATCACCGATTTTGCTTTCTACATTATAAGATCTATATTCTTTTTTATTGAACCCATTTGGAGTAGAAACAACAAAGGCTCCAACTGCGAAATTTCCACTGATATGACTATTGTCATATATCTCTATACGATTTGGTATTGAAGGAAGTTGAAATAAATCTTTCATTTGCTGAAGTATAGAGGTTTTAATACCTTGCTGTTTAATTCTTGTACTCAAGGCATCATATGCTGTAGATATAGCTCTTTCCAACAAACGTTCCTTTTCAGGCTTTGAAGGGATTGAAATTCTAACTTTAGAACCATATATTTGGTATAAAGCATCTTCTAAAAACATTGTATCTTCTAGTGGTATATTGATGATTATCTCATCAGGCGTTGGTGTCGATTGATAAAACCCACTTATAAAACTGGCGAGTATCTCTTCTAAATCTGCTTCTGATTCTTCTGAAAAAGTCACTTTATGACCATAGTAATGACCATATCTATAAAAAGAAATTACAATTCCAACTATCCCAGCTTCTTTTATAACAGCAATAATATCCATATTACTAAGACTTGAAAGATGCCCTCCAGATTCCATCTGTATATAACTGAGATTCTTTATCTTATCTCTCGTTTCTGCAGCTTTTTCGTAATCCATTTCATCGCTATATTTCTGCATCTGCTCAGCAAGTTCTTTCTGAAGCCTGCTACTATTACCTCTTAAAAATTCTAAAGCTTGATTAAATGACCTCTTGTATTCGATTTCAGATATTTTCTTCACACAAGGACCACTACACATACCAATTTCATATTGCAAACATGGCCTTTTGCGAACCGAGAAATAAGAATCAGTACAATTTCTAAGCTTGAATGTTTTATGTAGGAACTTAAGAACTTTATTTACATCACTAACACTAGCAAATGGCCCAAAAAATTCTTCACCCTTGGTAAGTTTACCACGGTATTTTAGTATTTGAGGCGAATTATGGTCTAAACGGACCTTTATATAAGGAAAAGACTTATCATCCTTCAAAAGCACATTATATTTTGGTTGATTCGCGCGGATAAGCCTTGCCTCAAGCAGAAGCGCTTCTGATTCGCTCTCGGCTATTATATATTCTATTGATGAAATATTAGAAACAAGATTCAAAATTCTTGTAGAAAGAAGATTACTTACATAATTTTTTAAACGATTTTTTATATTTTTGGCTTTTCCTATGTATAAAATCTCTCCTTTCGATCCAAACATTTGGTACACACCAGGAAGCTCAGGAGCCCTTTCCAAAGCCAATTTTACTATTTCACGCCCTTTTTCCATTTTTACTCAATGATGTATAAAAGCAGCAGTAATAAAAATCTTACTTGCTACCTATTGACTGTTCTAAAGCTAGATGTATAATAGACTTACCGTTAACAAAAAACGAGAGTTTTATTATGAAAGCTTTATTAACACTTGTTATGGCTGTAGTTCTAGTTCCTTTCTTTGCACAAGCTGATGATGCTGCTGCAAAAAAAGATGACGCTGCTATGACATCCGACATGAAAGCTGCTGATGCTGACATGAAAAAAGAAGAAAACAAAGACGCTGCTGCAAAGTAATTGTCCTTGATTGACTTTTTTAAGGCCCGGTGAAAATTTCATCGGGCTTTTTTGTTATTCTACTATCTAACCTTTCCCGAAACATTTTCTATCCCCCTTTTATTTTCTTCCCCTTCCCTCCAAGATCTTCTATTCTGAGCCAATGGAACATCAACTTCCATAATTGCAAAACCATCTTGCTCAGTTACTTCGGTATTGGGTAATGCTTTCTGTGCTGAAGACTGTTTCTGTATATAAGACTTATATTTATCATCAATTCCATCCAAATCTAATTTGGTTATCTTATCAGGTGCATTTCCGTTATTTTCAACAGATTTCTGTATCCCAGCAAGAGTATATCTTCCACAATTATGATCATCAAAAAATCCTTGCTGACCCGTATATACAGCAGAAAGCTTATCTTTAAGCTTATCTTTAAATGTTGTCAATAAAGCTTCTTTAATACCCTTAAGAGGATATAATCTCCCAAAAAACCCCTTGGAGTCATAATGAGTGGCATGAATAGTATTATGATCGTCCTTATAAAGCTTTATATAAGTAAAATGACTGCGTTTTGGACCAAACAAACCAAAAAAAACTTTTCTACTCTGAGCTATAGGGATGAAAATATGCTTAACTGGATTATCTAAATCAAAAAAACCTTTGGACTTTTCAATAGCTTTTTGTATAGACAATCCACCCTGAGGCCCTAAAATAGCTCTATCTCTATCTTCATCTCCAGTAAGTTCTACATCTGATGCTGGTGGCATAATAATAGCTCTATCTCTATCTTCATCTCCAGTAAGTTCTACATCTGATGCTGGTGGCATAATAATTGAAACCTCTTTATTAGTTAAAGCCCATAATTTCGGATCGTTAGAAATCTCACTATGCTTTTGAAATATTTCTCCTGCAGCTTGATATAACTGGGATGGCGTATATTTATTTTCTGCTCCAAAAACATTTCCTCTTCCTTCTAATCGGGTAGCTGTCATATTATTTTCCTTTGAATAAATATCTCTTGTCATCTATATTGTACCATTTCATAAATTAAATTTCCTAGTTAATTTAATATAATAGATTTATTTATATGCAAAAACTCAACAAATCATTCTCGCGAAGAATCGGTAAAACTCTTTCTACTTTACAAACTAACGCAATAGAAAATTTATTACCAAATCTTTTATTGGACCCCACAAATCTACCAAAAACTTCAATTACTGCGGAAATTGGGATAGGCATGGGTGAGCATTTTATTAATATGGCCCAAAATAACCAGAATGCTTTACATATTGGGTTTGAACCTTACTTAAATGGAATTGCTAACGCCCTACTCCTTGCCGATAAAGAAAATATAAGTAATATAAGACTTTGGCCAGATGATGTTGATTTAATATTTACAAAGCTACCAGATAATTCCATTTCGAAACTATATGTTCTTTTCCCAGATCCATGGCCCAAAACTAAGCAAAAGAAAAGGCGTATATTATGCAAAGAAAGGCTTGAAATAATCATTCCCAAGCTAACTAACGATGCCATAATATATTTTGCATCTGATATAGATGATTACTCAAATGAAGTGCTGAAAACATTCCAATCACTTGATGATTTTGAGATTATATCAAATCCTAATAATATTCCCCATGAAGGCTATGTACAAACCAAATACCATTCCAAAGCTATAAAGGAAGGACGCCTAGCAAAGTTTTTTAGCTGGAAAACACTGCCCAAAATTAATGATAATTGAATTAGTCTTAAACATAAAAACCTCATTAAATCCCTCCCGCAAACATTTGGCACATAAGACTACATAGCAGCGCAATTAACAGCTTTAGTAGTTTTTTTGGTTATATTCCTCAGTTTGATAGGTTAATAGTTATGCTCAGTAATAATAACGCTGATAGCAAGGACCTAATAGGCTTTATTTCTTCGATACAATATTTTGAAGTTTTTTGTCAAATGTAAGTAATTTATTGCCGCTAGATAAGGTTTTAGATGTCAAAATTGAATCTACTATATGAATATTGTTTTCTAGATATATATCTAGGGCGCCAAAATAAATATCCGAATCCATTACAATACCTTTATAGGACAATAATGATTTTAAAATTCTTACAATTTCTGTTTTCGGAACTTGATAGAAAGAAGAAAGTACAAATATTACTTCTGTGAAAACGCTTTGCTCAACTTCAATACGACATTCTCCTTCTCGAGCCTCTTCAAATATTGCTTTGGCTTTCTTATAACTTGTCGGTTCGTCAGCGAGTAGGTACCGTAAGATAAAATTGGTATCGGCTATGTATTTTTTCATATATTAGCTCAATTAGCCTTGCCTTTTCTAGAACTAGCCCACGCTTTATCTCTAATTTCTTTGAAACTTAAATCTGTTTCTTTTGCATAATTAGAGATGGCACCTCCAACATCTGGTACAGGTGATATCATCACGTGACTACTATCCACTAGTTCTAACACAACAGTTGTACTGTTGAATAAATCACGTATCTTCTTGGGCAATGTGATCTGCCCCCTAGGGCCAATTGACAATGTTTGACTTATCATAGCAATATCATACCATACATTTTATGCTTACTTTTTAAATATATCATATTTTTTATAAAATAACATCAAATTATAACCTTTCTGAACGTTAGCGATAATCTTCGGCTGCGTGGCAACCTTACCTTCTACCTAAGATCTGTATTCCAAGAGTTCGCATCAATAATTTCAATTAGCTATTTTTTTCTTCTTCTATAGTTATGTATTCTCTCCTATGTTCCAAACCTTGTATATTTGTGGGTGGTTTAGTAGCCTTAAAGAAATTAAGTTGCGTCATAATTTGAGTTCATAGGTTAAAAATTTATTAGCTACTACTAATACCCCCTTAATTAAATAATTTATAGACAACATGCGCATAATACTCTAGAATTGTAGTATAATTTTTGGCATAAAAATGCGTAGTTCGAAATATACAAATTCTTTTATTATCTTATTTTCAGTCCTTTGTCGATGACATGGGATATTCTTTATTCTTACTCTTTTGCTACTTAAATAAACTAATAAATTACTACTATGATAGCTATAAATGATCTTGCCATGAGCTATGGCGCAAAGTTGCTTTTTGCAGATGTAAATTTAAACTTAAATCCACGCGATAGATATGGACTTGTCGGAGCCAATGGCGCAGGAAAGTCTACTTTTCTTAAGCTTCTTCTCAAAGAAGAGGACCCAAGTTTGGGAGAGGTAAATATATCTAAAAACTCCAGAATCGGGGCTCTTCGTCAGGACCAATTCCGTTTTGAAGAAGTTGATATTATAGACTGCGTAATTGCAGGTAAAGAAGCCCTTTGGGAGGCTCTCAAGGAAAAAGAGCAGCTTATAGAAAGAGATGTTTGGGATGATGAATCAGGTATGCGTATCGCAGAGCTTGAGCATATTATTATGGATAATGATGGATATGTGGCTGAGATTTTTGCTGAGGAGCTTCTTATTGGGCTAGGTATCAAGAAGGAATTTCATCGTCAGAGACTTTCTGTTCTTTCCGGGGGGTATAAATTAAGGGTGCTTCTCGCCCAAGCTCTCTTCAATAACCCTGACATTTTACTACTCGATGAACCAACGAACCACTTGGATATCATGTCTATTTATTGGCTTGAGGGATATCTGAAGGAGAAGTTCAAAGGCGTGCTTGTATTTATCTCTCACGATATTACATTCCTAAATAATGTTTCCTCTCATATTTTAGATATAGATTATGGTGAAGTGAGGCAATATACCGGCAATTACGATAGTTTCGTAAGACAGAAAAAAGATATAATTGATCAAAAGCTTCATGAGCTAAATTCTGCTGAGAAAAAAATCGCCCAACTTCAGCTTGTTGTAGATAAATTCAGGGCTGGGACTAGAGCGTCACAAGCGGCATCTAAGGCAAGGCAAATAGATCGTATAGAGCTTCCAGATATTCAAAAAAGTTCGCGCGTTAGTCCTTATTTTGTATTTAAGCAGAAAAGACCTTCAGGCAAAACTGTTTTAAAGGTAGATGATATATCTAAAAGCTATGAAGAAAAGAAGGTATTAAATAATATCAGGTTTAATGTGAATCGTGGTGATAAGATTATTATCATAGGTCCTAATGGAGTTGGTAAATCTACTCTTTTAAAGATTATCCTTGGCAGAATTGCTTCTGATAATGGAAGTTATGAATGGGGTTATGAGACTAATATTGGGTATTTTGCGCAGGATCATCATGAACTTTTGAATGAGAATATGACAGTTCTGGAGTGGTTAACACGACAAGCTCCACAAGAACTAGATGCTGCAATTAGGGGCACATTAGGAAAGGTGTTATTTCGTCAAGATGATGCGAATAAGAACATACTAAGCCTTAGTGGGGGAGAAGGCGCAAGGCTTCTATTAGCAAAAATAATGATTGATGAACCGAATATACTTGTTATGGATGAACCAACGAACCACCTAGATATTGAGTCAAAGGAAGCCCTTAGAGACGCTTTGGTAAAACATGAAGGTACATTACTTTTAGTGAGCCATGATCGTGATTTTGCAAGTCAGATCGCTACAAGAGTTATAGCTATGTCCGAACGAGGAATTGTGGATTTTAGAGGAAGTTACAATGAATATCTCGAAAAATATGGAAAAGATTATTTGAGTAGTGATTGGATTCTGGGGAAGAAATAAGCTATTATTACCTATTAGTATAATCTGACGGAACTCTATGATTTACCAAAGGCATTTAATTAAAACTTTGATTACTCCGCTAATAATTACCATGTCGGTGATAATATCACTTGTGTGGTTAAGCCAAGTAATGAAACTAGCATTTGTTATTGAGCTTGGAGTTGGAGCTTTAAAGTTCTTATTACTTACTTTTGCAGCGCTCCCATCTATAACTTTTATGACATTACCTATTGCCACAACTGTAGCAGGTTTTGTTGGATATAATTATTTAAGCTCAGATAGAGAGTTGATTGCTCTGAGAACATCTGGTCTTAGCAATGCAAAAATAATTGAGCCCGCAATACGTCTTTCTCTTTTTGTTACATTATTTTCCTACATGATAGCATTTTATATTAGCCCTATATCATATAACGTTCTTAAAAATGAGTTGAGCTTACTCAGGAGCAATTATGTAGGAGGTCTTATGAACGAACATACTTTTAATCAAATAGCAAAAAATTTGATTGTTTATATTGATAAAAAAGAATCTGACGGCAGTATGAGTGGAATAATAATATTCGATCATCGAAATTCATCCGCTCCTACTACGCTCTTTGCAAAAAATGGGAAAATAACTTTAGATCCTAATTCTCCATCAATAGAGCTTTCTAATGGATTTCGTCAATTTATCAATAAGAATGGAGATATGAACCAAATGACATTTGGCAATTTAGTAGTAAATCTAACTAGCTCCGGTAATATAAGAAGTAAAGATGCAATGGATTTGCAAGAATTTACCATATCACAACTTTTATTTCCAGTGGGTGGATACAGTCCAGAAAGATTTAAGCAAATTAGGTCAGAGCTTCATCAACGCTTAATTTGGCCAGCTTATAACACTGCACTTATGCTATTGGCTTTGTCTGTATTCCTAAAACAAAAAAATAGTCGAGTGGATGGAAAACAAGCAATAGCAAGAGTGGTCATATCTTGTGC
Organism: Pseudomonadota bacterium; assembly: GCA_041161045.1. Taxonomy (GTDB): domain Bacteria; phylum Pseudomonadota; class Alphaproteobacteria; order Rickettsiales; family Rickettsiaceae; genus CANNRM01. Next base: position 3,374 of record JBEAVG010000153.1, on the reverse strand, counting down.
CATAGTAGTATATTTGCATTTTTCATTTCATAATTTGTCATTGAAATATAGTTTTATGAATATTTTATGCTACATAAATCTCTTCGTTACTATGGCAGTAGGAGCATTTTTGACAAGAGACTAATGAGTCTTATGTGCCAAATTACATAGGCAATTTGATAAGATTTTTATGTTTAAGACTAAAGCAAATTTCCCCTAATGGAATAACTTAAAAACTAAAAATACTAGGGGAAAATTTGCTGTCTCTTGTCAAAAATAGACGAGTAGTAGGAGATGAGGAAGCACGAGCACCTTAAGCATATGAGCCATATTTGAGGAGCTTAAGGACTCGATACCCTATGCCATAATCAGCATTTTCATGGGAGAACAAAAAAATTGTACTCGTTACAACTTATGAACTTGTAACATCCTCGCCATCAGAACTTTCATCTGACACCTCCAACTCTTCTTCATCATCTTCAGAAGCGATAAGAGCAACAGAAACCACTGATTCTTTTTCTTCAGTTTTAAAGAGGATAACACCAGCTGTGCTACGTCCAGTAGTCCTTACAGAATCAAGTTTACATCTAATAAGTTTACCAGTGTTAGTAATAAGCATTAATTCATTATTCTCTGTAACTGGCAGCGATGCAACAACATCACCAGTTTTGTCTGAAATATTCATATTAACAACGCCGCTACCACCACGATTTGTGATACGATATTCATAAGCAGAAGTTCTCTTACCAAAGCCATTTTCAGAAACTGAAAGAATAAACTGCTCTGCAGAAAGCATTTGATCAAATTTTGCACGAGAAAGACCTTCTGGCATAGAACAAGACTCTGCCCTAATAGGATCTATAGCCATAGCTATCCTTTCCTCTGTAGGAATAGAAAGATAAGCCTCCCTTTCTGTAATATCACAAGCAACGCCGACAAGAACTGTCATGGAAATTACAACATCCCCCTCAGAAAGCCTTGCTCCTCTAACCCCATCAGAAGTACGACTCTTGAAGACACGAACAGCATCAACAGGGAATCTAATGGCTTTGCCTTTCTTAGTAGCAAGCAGAATATGATCATTTTCATTACATACTCTTACATCAACAAGACGATCGCCTTCATCAAGTCTAATAGCTATCTTACCATTTGATTGAATCTTTTTAAAGTCGGACATATCGTTCCTACGTACATTACCACTAGATGTAGCAAACATTATGTTTAGATTGTCCCACTCATTCTGATCCTCAGGAAGAGGCATAATATTTGTAATACTTTCCCCCTCTTTCAAAGGAAGAATATTAACCATTGGGCGACCCTTACTTTGAGGATTTCCTAGAGGTAACTTATACAGTTTCAAGCTATATACCTGACCATGATTAGAAAAGAACAGCATAGGAGTATGAGTACTACCAACAAAAATTTGTGTTGTCACATCCTCATCATTCATAGCAAGACCAGACCTTCCCTTACCCCCGCGCTTTTGTGCACGATAGGTTACAAGCGGAACACGCTTGATATATCCAGCATGAGTCACAGTTACAACCATTTCTTCCCTTGGAATAAGATCTTCAATATCATGCTCATATTCGGACATCTCTATTGATGTAAGTCTTGGAGTTGCAAATTCAGACTTAACAGCCTGCATCTCATCCTTAATAATTGAAAGAAGTAGCTGACGAGAACCTAATATTTCTAAATATCCTTTTATCTCATCTGCAAGAGCTGCTAAATCATCCTCTAGCTTATCTTTTTCCATAGCAGTAAGGCGGCTAAGTCTCATTTCTAGTATGGCTTTAGCTTGAGCATCACTAAAATATACTTTGTTATCGCCACTAATTGTAGCTTGATCATCAACAAGACGAATTAAACTAATTATATCTGAAGCATTCCAACCTATAGCCATAAGTTGCTCTTTAGCCTCTGTAGGATCTTTAGCTGCTCTAATAATTCTAATAACCTCATCGATATTACTAACAGCAATACGAAGACCTAGCAAAATATGGGCCCTATCACGAGCTTTATTCAGAAGGTAAATAGTACGTTTTGTAACAACCTCTTCCCTAAAAGTTACAAATGAAGTTATAACTTCCTTAACATTCATCACACGAGGCATACCATCACCATCTAAGGCAAGCATTATCACACCAAAACTAGTTTGAAGCTGAGTATATGCATAAAGTTGGTTTAGGATTACTTCAGCTATAGCGTCACGTTTTACCTCTACTACTACCCTTACACCTAGTTTATTGCTTTCATCACGAAGATCACTAATACCTTCTACTTTTTTCTCATTAACTAGCTCAGCAATCTTTTCTACAAGCTTTGCTTTATTAACCATGTAAGGAATTTCTGTGATAACTATTTGTTGCCTATTACTAGGAAGATCCTCTATGTGAGCCTTACCACGCATAATAATTGATCCACGACCAGTATGATAAGCTGAATTAATACCACCTCTTCCAAGAATCATAGCACCTGTAGGGAAATCTGGCCCAGGCATAATCTCTATAATTTCTTCTATAGTAATTTCATTATTATCGATATAGGCACAACAAGCATCGATTACTTCACCAAGATTATGAGGCGGAATATTAGTCGCCATACCAACAGCAATACCACCAGTACCATTTACGAGAAGATTAGGAAATGCAGCAGGAAGAACTCTCGGCTCAGACTCTGAACCATCATAGTTTGGCTGAAAAGTTATTGTTTCCTTGTCTATATCCTCAAGAAGAGTATGAGCAACTTTTGCAAGACGTGACTCTGTATAACGCATAGCCGCAGGGGAATCTCCATCCATAGACCCAAAGTTACCTTGGCCATCAACAAGAGGAACTCTTAAAGAAAAATCCTGAGCCATACGAACTAAAGAATCATATACAGCAGCTTCACCATGAGGGTGATATTTACCTATCACATCACCGACTATCCTAGCAGATTTACGATGAGGTCTTCCTGCATGATAACCAGATTCATGCATAGCGAATAAGATACGCCTGTGAACAGGCTTCAACCCATCTCTAACATCAGGAATAGCCCTACTTACGATTACGCTCATCGCATAATCAAGATAGGACCTTTTCATCTCATCTTCGATTGGTATAGAAATAACTGATTTATCTTGATTAATAGCTTGATCTGACACTTTGAGCTCTTTATTAAATAGACTGAAATAAAAATACCCTAATTACTATGAGATTGCAAGAAATCAAGCAATAAATATTATCAAAAACCACAATAGCGCCACAACTTGCATTCACTGCATGTAATAGTTTCTATCTAACTCATCACCAGCTACATTACTCCGCTTGCTCTGATTCACCAGCTAATGCACGCGCATCAGCATCGATACCATCATTAACAGGAGAAAGATGTTGACTATCTTCAGTACC
>JBEAVG010000152.1:0-5017 GCA_041161045.1 Pseudomonadota bacterium | reverse complement strand
ATGCTATAGTAAGTGCATAATTGCTCTCGAAAGAGCCATAGCCATGCTAATTTATAAACATATAACGCTATCTGTTTTTAGATGACAACCCCCAGATAATAGTTAATTGTTGTTGACATTTTTGTGATTTGCCGTTACAATCTTCACATCCAAAAAATAAACCATAGGTAGTCGCGATGGCAAATGACGTAGCTCAACTTCAACATATAGATTCAGCAAACTCAACAGTAACTTTTACAATCTCAGAGGATCTCAAAATAACGGGGTCAACAGTTAGAATTCACACAGAAGAAAACTCAGATATAGTAATTCATTTGGCCTCTGATGGACAAAACCACTTACAAGAACATCAGTTACAAAAAATCGGCGCACACAATCAGGATTTACAACACAACCCACAATTAACACTATCTAGCGTTATCATAAATGGGCAAGAATCTGAAAATCAACTACCATTTAATTTACAGCTAGGTCTAGGAGTTAATAACTCTGCATTCTATTTTGCTACTATTCTTATACAAGAAGAGTTAAAATTCTCAGTAGGTGGAGCGATAGAAAGCATCTTGGCTAATGAGTACCTAATAATAGGAACTCTTCCAGATGACCACCCATTCATGGTTTAGAAACTTAGATTATATTAGATAACTATATTTGAGGCCCTTTCGCCCCTTTTTGTTTAGGCTTTGTCGGCGGAGAGATATTGCTATCACCCCCTCTAATCAGTAGCTTCTTGATTGGACCAGTAATCTTTTGAAGGATTGTTTTCTTCTTTTCTTGGGTTGGAACATCATTTAGCTGAGATGAATCCTTAAACTTAGCCTGAAGAAGCTCTCTATCCGAAAGAAAATCTTTCCCATACACACTAAATTCCTCATCTATAACACTTTGCACGAAATCTTGCTTTTGCCTATCTTGCTCTATTGCAATAGACTCTAGAAGTTCCTCATCCACCCCTTTCGGAAGACCTCGTTTTTTGGGCTCTTCTGGCAATTTTGTTTGTGGCAAGTGTTGGAGCTCTGAAGCTTTCACTGGTGTATCAGAATTAATAACACTATCCTTTTTCTTAAACTTCCTTTGAACTTTTAATATGATTCTAGGCAAAGATTTCTTATCAAGAGATTCTTGTTCTGAAATTTCGGCTCTCAATTCTTCAATAAACTCGGTGCTATTAAGCAGCGGCGAGTCTTTCAGTTTCCTTTTTATTGCGTTTGGAACCCATTTATCCACAATCTCATTGTTTTTATATTTAAAATCAACAAATGGATTATTATAAACCTGAGGATTAGTATCTGGAGTTTTTGAAGGCCTTATACCTCCATTTGCGCGAGCCGAATCGATCTCTTTTCGTAAATACGAACTAGGATCCTTTGCTTTTTCTACAGTAAATTCTTCTTCCAACCTTTTGACTTCCTTATTTTTGTAATCGAAAATATCTTTAAAAAGCTCAGTAACATCATAGGGCATATTTTTTGGGATTTTTTCTTTGTCTTGCACAAATGTTGTGTCTAAAAATTTTACCACTTGGTCAACAAAAAATTTCCTTTTTTCCTTTTCACCACCTTTCTCAGAATCAAGCAATTTAAATTCTGTTTCTTCTTTTTCCTCAAAAAATAATTTAAATTCTGTAGATGCATTAGATACACGTTTTATCACCTCGTCAAGGATGCATGAATTAATAGCATTTTTAATTTGACTTACATTATCGTCTAAGTCTTCTTGATTATGCAAATCTGCTAATTCCCCATTTACAATAGCTGCGCCGCTATTATTGGCATAGCCGCTATTATTGGCATAACTTAATGATACAATAGTACGCCACTCAAAAGCCCTGACTTGTTCCTTAAAATCTTTTATTACTTGATCATACTTTCCATTTTGACTCATAATATACCTAGAATAATTATTACAATCAAACCCTACTCACATAAACCATAATCTGTGGCTGTTTTCCATTTTCAGATTTAAGAACGGTTCGAATAGAGCTTCTGACAACAGTAATGACCTGATCATCAGAGGCTTTGCCACGTTGGCTTTGCTGCAAAGCTCCTACAGAATCAGAAACTACACCTATCATGTTACCTAAAATATCCCTATCTTCAACTTCATCTAAACATCCTGGCGCTGAAATAATTGGAGATGTGACAAGCTTACCTTGAGTATTTATGGTAACAGCAGCGAATACAACACCGGATTCACGCATTTTACGCCTAGATTTGAATATATTAGATTCGGCAGGAAGAAGGAAATTACCATCAACAGCCATATATCCGCTTTGAACCTTACCAAGAGGACGCGGATCCGATTTATCTAAACAAACTACAAGACCATTTTCCATCTCTAAAGTATGTTTCGCTCCCCAACTCTTTGCAAGTTTAGCATGCTCATGTAAGTGAACTGGCTCACCATGCACAGGAACAACTATATGAGGCTTTATTAAGTCATACATCCTTTTTAGCTCTTCCTTAGCCGGGTGGCCAGAAACATGCACAAAATGGTCTTTTTCAGTAACAACTTCTATTCCATCTCTGACGAATGTGTTAAATAGACGGAAAATCTTTTTATCATTACCAGGAATAATCTTAGAAGAGAAAATTACAGTATCACCAGGTGTAAGTCTTACACTAGGATGGTTCTTAGCAGCAATTTTAGCAATAGCAGCAAGAGGCTCGCCTTGGCAACCAGTAGCAAGAACTAACACCTCTTGCCTTTTATATTTACCAATATCGCGGTCATCTATTATATTATTTACTCCAAGCAAATATCCACTAGCTTGAGCAGCATCAAAAACCTTATGCATACTACGCCCCAAAAGAGCAACCTTGCGCCCAGCTTGTTGAGCTGCATGAATTACGGTATCTACCCTAGCAAGATTTGATGCGAATGTTGTGACTACAACTAGTTTTGGACAACCAGATATAACCTCAACCAAACTTTTTCTTAGATCACCCTCTGAACCAGAAGAACCTTCTGTGAAAACATTGGTAGAGTCACATACCATCGCAAGAACGCCCTCTTTACCCAAAGAGCTTAGCAATTTTTCATCATTTTCCTCACCAATAACAGGATCATGATCAAACTTCCAATCCCCTGTATGGAAAATATTACCCGCTTTTGTGCGTATCATCAAAGCCTGCATCTCAGGCGCAGAGTGAGTTAGCGAAACAAATTCAACCTCGAATGGGTCAAGATGTATCTTTGATTTAGGAGCAACTTCTATAATTTGAGGTTTCTGATCAAAACTATATTCAGCAATTTTACCTTTAATAAAATTAGCAGTGAAGGTAGTAGTATAAACGGGACAATTTATCTCTTGAAGCAAGAAACCAAGACCACCAACATGATCCTCATGAGCATGCGTTAGGATTATACCAACTATATCTTTTTTGTTCTGGAGAACAAATGTAGTATCAGCAACAAGTAGATCGACACCAGGAAGATGATCATCCGCAAACCCCCCGCCGCAATCGACTATAATCCATTTACCATCTAGATGGTACATGTTGAAATTCATACCTATCTCATTTGACCCTCCAAGAGGAAGGAATAATAGGTCGTTTTTGTGTGGTTTTAAATTAATCGACATAAGTTTTGCATCCAATTTATTTACGACGCCTTAAAAAGGCAGGTATTTCATAAACTTCATTATCAGAATTTTCATGACTAGAATTTCTAGAATCAGACTTATAGCCCGTATTATAGGCGTCATGTTGTCTATGTTCTTTTTCAACAGGCTTAGAAGAAAGACCGCCCCACATCTTTTTAAGAAGAGCAATAGGACCAGATTCTGATGAAGCATTTTTATTATGGACTTGAGCCTCAGCCATATGATATTCATTAAATCTTGGTGGAGCAGAAACACCATCTTCTTCCCCTTCAGCATCCACAAATTCCTCTTCAAGAGCAACTTCTACTTCTTCTTCATGCAGTTCATCATTAGAAATAATAGGTTCAATTTGAGGGTCTATATGCCCATGAGATTCATTATTATGCACTTGTGAAAAGCTACTACGTATAGAAGCCACAGCATCTGCATCAATACCTGTAGCAACTACAGAAACACGAATAACGCCTTCTAAAGATTGATTAAATGTAGAACCAAAAATTATATTTGCTTCATCATCCCCTATTTCTTCTCTAATTCTGTTAGCTGCAGCGTCAACCTCCATAAGAGTCATATCAGGCCCACCAGTAATGTTGATCAGAACACCTCTAGCTCCGCGCATTGAATGATGCTCCAGAAGCGGATTGGCAATAGCACGCTCCGCTGCTTCAATAGCCCTATTCTCACCAGAAGCTTCACCTGTGCCCATCATAGCCTTGCCCATTTCACTCATCACAGCCTTGATATCAGCATAATCAAGATTTATAAGACCTGGCATGATCATAAGATCTGTAACGCTTCTAACACCATTATGCAGCACATCATCAGCCATTTTAAATGCATCAGCAAAAGTTGTTCTCTCATTAGCAATACGGAATAAATTCTGATTAGGAATAACAATTAGCGTATCAACATATTTTTGCAATTCAGCAAGCCCCTTATCCGCAGTACGCATCCTATGCATACCCTCAAAATGGAACGGCTTAGTCACAACACCAACAGTCAGAATACCCATTTCTTTTGCAAATTTCGCAACTACAGGCGCTGCACCTGTACCAGTTCCTCCACCCATACCAGCAGTAATAAAAACCATATTACTACCTTCTAAAAAATTCCTAATTTCCTCAAAAGACTCTTCAGCAGCTGCTGCTCCAATCTCAGGAGATGCTCCCGCACCAAGGCCACGAGTAGTGTGCACGCCTAGCTGGATCTTGTTTTCAGATGCAGAAAATTCCAAAGCTTGGGCGTCTGTATTAGCAACAACAAAAGTTGCACCTTGCAGTTTCGAGTTGATCATGTTATTTACCGCATTACCGCCAGCACCACCAACGCCAAAAACAGTTATAACAGGTTTTAATATTAAATTTTCAGGGGCTTTTAGATTAATTGTCATATTGTTCCTAGTTCTTATAATTC
>JBEAVG010000151.1:0-3996 GCA_041161045.1 Pseudomonadota bacterium | reverse complement strand
GAAACCCCTCTAGTTGAATCATTCAATTCGCTTATTAGACATTATCTTGCAAGATTCCACCGTAAAACCAAAAGATATACCAAATCCTTCGGAATGATCGTAGATTCTTTGATGCTACTCTTTAATAAACACCTGATACCAATCGTTATTTAGCAATGCCATACATAAAACTTTATAAATCTTGTTTTCTATCATAAGTTGCGTTAGAATCCCAGTTATTACAGTGAATCTAAATCAGAGTAAAAATGAGTAGAGAATTATTTGATTACATATCTAATAGAGATGAAAAATCTGCGCTGGAGTTGCTAAATGCACCAAGTGGTGTAACTCATATTCATGCAAAAAATAAACATGGATTAAAGACATTGTTTTTGGCTGTTGAAAAAGAATTACCCGCAGTAGTAGAAAAATTATTGTCCCTAGGTGCAGATCCTAATGAAGGTGATGGGGAGTTTAGCCCATTACATGTAGCAGCTTTGTCATTGGATCATGGTTCAGTAATGACATCAGCATTAATCCAGTATGGCGGAAACATTAGAGAACTTGATACATATGATGCTACTCCATTGCATGCTGCAGCATCAAAAAATAATATAGACACAATTAAAGTAATATTGAATTCTCTACAAGGAAGACAGGACCCAGAATTGCTTAATACTCAAGATAAAAATAAATATACAGCTCTTGATTATGCAACAAAATACCCTGAGTTTCAGGCTACAGCCAGGGTGCTATTAGATTCTGGTGCTACGATTGAATTACAACATTTGCTTCATGCTGCTTATTTTGGAAATATAGAAGCTGTAAAATATATTGATACACAAAATCACAGTTTACTCAGTGGACATGATGACCATGGTGATACATGTCTACACTACGCAGCATTAGGGATTGTAAATAATCATATAGATAATAGTATAATGGCCGAGCTTAAGACACTAGGAGCAATTGTCTCTGCCAACACCGATGGATGTTTTCCTGCGGATTTAATTGACAATTAATAAATATAGATTTTTATGCCATTAACTGCTATAGAAAGGGAAAGAGCAAGAAATATAAGTAGAATGCTGGAGGTTATAGCTCAGCAACAAGAAGCACCACCCTATAGGCAGCATGCAGCAGGCATTCCTATTGCGTCTAGGCATCTGAGTAATGATGAAAAAGCTTTAGATAGTATGGCTACTATTGTTGGTGCAGGACATGTAGTGGGAGCAGTCTGTTGGGATGAAACTCGTAATGCTGGTAGAGGGGGATTTTTAGTCGCTACAAATGATGGTAATGGCGCTGATCCTACAAGACGTTTCCAAATATTCAGAGATATAGCTAATAATGTTCCAGGTAGTGAAGAGAGGTTGAAAGGTGATGTATATACTCATGCTTCAATTGGTGATAATAATTCTAATAATAGACGTCTGAGAGAAGACACGGTACGAAATCTTAGGCAAACCATAAGAAATAACCTAGTTTTTTTTATAGACAATCCTGATATAAAACAAGATTTTAATCTAGTTATAGATAATTTAGAAAGGTACCATCCAGATATTAGAGAAGCATCAAGAGCAGCGCAAAATCTACTACATTTATCCGAAAATGGTGGTGATGCAAGTACTAGGCTGCATGATATTTTAGTAGCTAATGAATTAGCCCAAAGAATTGCTCATGATCCTAATGGATTAACTGGACTTCTAACAGATGTAGCTAGACCAAGACAAAATGTAGATCGTGCTGTTGCTTATATAAGAGCTTATCCAGATAATTTTCGACAACCAGAAACATTTTTAGATGGTGGTACAGTAAATACAGGATCACCTCCTAATTCACATGCTGAAATGAAAATAATAGCAGCGCTTGGGGGTGGAAGAAATCCTGTAGGTGGACCTGACAAATATATTGGTAATACAAAAATGTGCTGCGCAGCATGCGGGATTGCGATAGATGCTGTTACTCAAAGAGCAAATAATGATGGACATAATTTAAGATATAATACAGGCGGAAGACATAATAAGATGCATGCCACATGGGAAGTTCCAGATTTTATTGCAATAAGTGCAAGAACTTCCCATTACATGATGGATAGAATGACTCCAATGATTAATCATGGACCTGATCCTGCAAATCCAAGCGTAAAACAAACAAGAAGACTTAGTATAGATGAGCATGCAGACGCAGTAGTTGCTGCTTTACGACATGCAACTGTACCACCTTCACCTCCGCCAGCGGTACCTGCAGCAGGTCAAATACCAGCAAGAGGACCTAGACCTTAAGGAATTCTTATATCAAAAGGTTTGGCTCTTTTAATGTACAGATATAATAATGACGATGAAAAAAGAGATAGAAGAAAAACCTAGGATGTACAAGGGTACATAAGGAATGCTGATTTGATTTTAAAATCGTGATTGCCTCTGAAAGCCATATACAAAGTGACTTCTAGAGGCAAGCGTAAAAAAACGTCCCGTTTCTAAGAAAACCCCTTTTGTCCCAAGAGGAAAATTCGTCCGATTTGCGAACTACACTAACCCCATTAGCAGCATTAATTTCACTACCACTAAGATAGGTGCTATCCAGCCCCAGAGATTCCTGGATCCCCATCTTCACGGGGATGACATTGGAAAAGGCGGGGATGACATTGGAAGAGGCTTTGGGCGCAACATCAGACCTAACTTCAACAACAACAGATCCAGAGGCGCAATCATTCCTTACAACCGCAACTCCTTGCGCAAAAGCACCGCTTGAGGCAAGAAACATGGCTTCTTGCACTAATATTAGACCACAAAGCAAAAAAACTAGAAGTTTAAGTAGAAAGTTTTGCAAGTTTTATAATACCTTGTGCATTCTCATGTTATAACGGAGCTTCTTCATCGGTTAAAAATAATATCCCCCTGCTTTTGATAAAGTGTTTGGCGAGCACAGGGTGAAAAAGAATTGAGGTACTTAATTTATCTCTAATTAGAAGATGAGTACCAAAGCAATCTTCTCTTAGTCCATATTTCTTAACCATCAGCAAACCATCTCCCCAATCCTCTATGATAGCTTTGACTCTATCTTGCGCATCTACAACATTTAAAATATTTATCAACCAGAAATCTTTATTTTGAAACTGCACTCCATCGGGGTCGAGGTTTTTAATCACCATAGGTAGCGCTTGAATATCTCCTGGGCATAGCTCATAGAGCTTCTTCAGCACCCTATCATGCACCACAAATGCTGGCCCGTCCGGACACCATAAAAAATCATATTGCGTGAATTCCTCTTCAGATGCAGCAATGCCAAACACTATCTCTGACCCCTTTAAATCTATCCACTCACCTTGAATTGCATCCCACAAATCAAACTCTTTTGGTTCTTCAAATTCATGATATTGAATCATAAACCTATCTGGGTAGTAAGGCGTAGATTCTATAAGAGGTTTATCACCATCGAATTTCTTCTTTTCTTCCTTTGTATATTTGGCTAGTCCACCAAGATTTTTCCTCATGGACTACCTCCAGGCTTTCTTAAATCTTTTGCGGCATTAAGAACCCTATCTCCTTTCTTGAGATCTACATATTCATTACGGATTATTTGCTGAAGTTTTTTTCCATATTGTTCTTGCGTATAACCTCCTGACTTACCATCTTGAAGAACGGCATCCATCTTCTTTTCTATACTTCTTGCCACAGAACCAACATGCCGGCCTTGATGAACAGATCTACTAGTCGTTGTCATGCCTGATCCTTTCGTTGTAGGAAGACGCATTAGATTCATAGAGTCATCTATATCAACTCCAGCCCTCTTCAATAGAGGATGTTTTTTTAACTCCTGTGGTACTATATGATGCCTCTGTGTATATTGTACAGTCTTGACCTTACCATCTGTACCACGCACTACTGGAAGTTTACCACCTTTTCCACCTTTTTGCACGGAGTTTTTAGCGGTAGACGATGCAATTTTGGTTTCTGCTTGTGATGCTTTAGCTGTGGTTACCTCAGCTTTACTACCATTTCCAAATAACTTTCC
>JBEAVG010000102.1:0-5597 GCA_041161045.1 Pseudomonadota bacterium | reverse complement strand
ATTTTATGATGGTAAAGAAACGCAGGCTGAAGTTCTTTACGTAGATTTATGGAGAGATTATGCGATTTTGAAAGTATCGCCAGATTCAATATCGAAAGCTAGTACTGAAATAGAATTTAGCAGTGAAGCCCCAAAACAAAACCAGCCAGTTTTTATTGTTGGGAATACTGAGAATCAAAATTTTTCATTCCATACCGGGTATTTATCGAATCTATATGACATTAATGGGGATATGCCTCAGCAAACATATGTAGTTAATTTAAATATTACAGGTGGCTCTAGTGGTTCTCCTTTATGCAACCTAGATGGTAAGGCTATAGGTCTAAATTACGGTGGTGGTCAAACTTATGCTCTTTCTCTTAAGGGTGAATATGTAATTAATGCACTTAGTGCCATAAAAAATGGTAAATCACCTCAAAGGAAACATATAGGAGTTATTGCAGATATTTATTCTCTAGACAAAGCTGTAAATCATCGTAATTTTCCTAAAGACATTATGAACAACTATCTAGCGCAATATCCAGATTTTCGAAATAAAGTTGTTCAGGTCAAATCTGTGATAAAGAATTCTCCTGCAGAAACGATGCTTATGCCTGGTGATATTTTGTGGAAAATAAATGGAAAAAATATTAACTCCAGCTTGTTTGAATTAGATCAATCTATGGATTCATCAGATAAAGATTTCGTTAACTTAACTATATTTAGGAATGGCAAAGAAATAAATATAGAAGTTCCTCTTTATGACGTTAATTCCCACCAAATAACTAAATTAGTTCAGTTCGGAGGAGGGGTCATTTTTGAAGCTGATGATTTTGTTAGTGCTAAGTCTGGAATTCCTCTAGGTGCTCTTGCAATATTTAACATTCAAAATGGTGGGGGGCTTAGTGCAATACCTCATTTTGTAAGATACAATGATTCTATAACTTATAGATTACGTATAAAAACTTTGGATAATATTCAACTAGATAACTTAGATTCTTTAGTTTCAGTTTTATCCAATGTTGTTAAGAAGAAATACATTACTATAGAATATGTAAACCACCAACCTTATTTTGAGCTATTTAATAATACAATGCAATCTTCTCATGATGCTGGTATAACTGATATAACTTTAGATGCTATTGATATAAAACCTCGTGTTTTGAAACTTGACTCTAGCAAAGGAGAATGGGTGGTAGAAGATCTAGGTTATTAATAACTTGCATTAATAAGCAGGCTCTAGATAAAATGCTATAAATATGTTATATCTAGGTTATGCTGGTGAAATCTCTATCAAAAACGAAATAATCATGAGTAACAATAAAATTATTACGCGCTTTGCGCCTTCTCCTACAGGATTTTTGCATATTGGTAGTGCTAGGACTGCTCTTTTTAACTATCTTTTTGCAAGGCATTATGGAGGAAAATTCCTTCTTAGAATTGAAGATACAGATAGGGAGCGTTCTACAGATGCTGCTACAAAAGCCTTGCTTGATGGATTAAAGTGGCTTGAGCTTGATTGGGATGGTGATGAGGTTTATCAATTTGCAAGGTCTAATATACATGCAACTTATGCAAAGACCTTGGTAGAACAAGGAAAAGCATATTACTGTTTTCTAAGCCAAGAAGAAATCGAAGCTGAGCGCAATAAGCATTTGGCTGCAGGTAAGCACTATATAATAGATAGCCCGTGGCGAGATGTAGGTGCTGAATCTGTTGATATCTCTGGAAACAAGGCTGTAGTAAGACTTAAGGCTCCACGTACTGGAAAGACAGTTATAAAAGATTCAGTGCAGGGGGATGTAGTGGTTGCTAATGATCATCTTGATGATATGGTGCTTTTGCGTTCTGATGGTACGCCAACATATATGCTAGCTGTCGTTGTGGATGATCATGAAATGGGTGTTACGCATATTATTCGTGGGGATGATCACCTTACTAATGCAGCACGTCAAATAGCGCTTTATGAGGCCTTTGGATGGGATGTTCCACAAATGGCTCATATTCCTCTAATTCATGGCCCTGATGGCGCAAAGCTTTCCAAAAGACATGGTGCGTTAGGGGTGGAGTGGTATCGTGATGCTGGCTATCTACCAGAGGCGATATGTAATTATTTACTTCGTCTTGGTTGGAGTCATGGGGATGATGAATTTATTTCCAGAAAGCAGGCAATAGAATGGTTTAATGTAGAGTCTATAGGCAAGTCTCCCTCTAGGCTTGATTGGGATAAGATGCGAAATTTTAATGCGCATTATATCAAACTTAAGGATAGTGCTGAGTTGCACTCTGTCGTTCTTAAGGCTTTATCCGCAAAATATTCTTTAAGTGATGCTTCAAAGAATGCTATAGCTCTTGCGATAGAAGCACTAAAACCTCGCTGTAGTTTGATAGGCGAGATGGTTGATTTGGCGGAAATTTATATTATAGAAAATAAACCAGAAATACAACAAGATGCAGCTGATATTTTAAAAAATACCGATAGGTCTTTGATAGATTCTGTGAAGGATATGATAAGTAAATTAGAACAGTTTGATCACGATACTATTAATTCTTCTCTTAAGTCTTTCGCAGAAAAGTCTGAGCTAAAATTAGGAGATGTGATGAAACCTCTTAGATGCATGATTACAGGAAGAGTTAATTCACCTAGTGTATTTGAGATCATGGCGATTATTGGAAAGGATGCTGTGCTAAATAGGATTGCTTAAATTACTGTCTCTAATAGACGCCCTACACAGGAGACTTATTAAATATCTATCTTAAAAGAATAAGGTATTAAATCTCTATGAGAAGAAAATATTATAATACCTTTGTTGTTGGCTTTAGATGCAATGAGATTTTTTAGTAAAATTATATTATCTTCGTCTAATGATGAGTCTATTTCGTCTAGAATCCAAATATTCGATCCAGAAAGAAGAAGCTTGGCAATTGCTAGCTTTTGTCTTTGTCCTGCAGATAATTTATAGCAAGCTTCATCAAAAAGGCATTCTAGCTCAGTATATTTTGCCGCTGCTGGAATTAATATTCTAGTACCAAAAAGATCGCTCCAAAAAACCAACTGTTCTAGAACTGTAAAATCATCCTTAATGCCAAGATTATGCCCCACATAATGAAGGTCTGATCCTGGTTTAAAGAATATTTCTCCATATTTAGGAGTAATTATACCAGATAAAATGCGGAGAAAAGTTGTTTTTCCAGCTCCATTTTTTCCAGTTATCTTAACCACGGCTCCCGGTAAGGCTGTAAATGATATATCCGAGAATATATTACAATTATTTGAATCATGTCCTATGGATATACAGGATAACATTTTTTATACCTATAATATTTCTTTGACTATAGTGTTTTTCTTCGCAAAGTCTCCGTATTTTTGCTCTAGCTGCCTCATGCTGAAATCTTTCTTGTGTACCAGATGCAACAAACTATGGTCTAAATCTAAGAAAACTAGTTTTTTAGCGTGAGATTTTGAGTAGTTTCTATTCACAAAAAATACTTTATAATTTTTTGCGATATATTGCTTTACTTTTTTTACCAACTCTTTCGATTCTGGATCTGTTATCATATATTCAGAATGAATAACGCAAATTCCTTTTATGTTACGTTTTTCTATCTCGATTTTGGCTTGCTTGCGCGAAAAATCCAAAAAAATACTCCGCAAAAGTGTGGATAATAAAAATTTTGATATATGTCCCGCAAAATATTGGTGATAAAGATATGGCCATAGCCCATTTTCAAAATTAGCAGACATATAATTCTTAGACTTAGCTAAAAAAGATTCCGTGCTATGTGGTATCTCCCATGAAGTCCAGGCAGCTTTGTTGAATATCCAATGTTTAGAAAGTTTTTTGTATTTATAACAGAAAAAAGTATCTTCTCCGGCGTATGTTAAATATTCAGGAAAAAAACCAGAAGCTTCGGCAATATCTTTCATGTATACAAGGCAATTTCCATAAGGATTTTGTTTTTCCTTGAAATGATTTGTTGTCGATATATGCTTCGAATGAGAAGTTTTATTAGTTGCATAATGCACTCCGCTTACTAAATCCAGATTTGGATGTTTATAAAAAGGGCCAATAACATTGGCTAGGTAGTTCTTATCAGGGAATGTTCCAGCGTCGATATTAACCAGTATATTATTTTTTGCAGCCTTTATACCCAGATTTCTTTGATGTCCGATATTCCTGATTTTGGAATGGAGTAGGGTGATGTTAAATTTTGATGAATTCTTATATTCTTCTATTTTTTTTATTGTTCCATCCGTTGATCCGCCGTCTATTATTATCCACTCAGAAGGATATAATGTTTGTTTTTCAATGGCCTCAAAAACTTTAAGTATGTTTTTTGCTTCGTTTAATACAGGGGTTATAATGCTGAATTTTGGAAAGTCTTTGTTGGGTACGTATTCTTTTTCTATAATTTCAATTTTGCAATCTAATGGACCTAAAGCAATAAAATTATAAGGATCGTTTTTGGCGTAGAAGTTTTTATATAACCATCTTTGGCATGATCTCAGATTTCTAAGCAGTTTATATATAGAGGATTTTATGAAATTATTCATAGTGAATTAGTCTCTCTTGTAAAAATGCTGATTAGGGCGGAGGGTATCGCGTCCTTAAGATCCTCAAATATCACTTTCCAATAAGCCATTTCTCTTTGATTTTATTCAACTCACCCTTTTCCTGTAATTTCTTTATTGCATCATTTATTATTGGGGTTAGGGCAGAGTCCTTAGGTAATGCTATAGCAAATTCTCCTAATGTTTCGTCTATCTGAAAACTTGCTAATTCTGGAAAGTTTTTTGTAAATTTATCAGCTTGCATGGATTCCATAATAATAGCATCCACTGAACTATTTTTTAGTTCTTCAACTAAAACTAAATTATTAGCTAAGGATCTTATTCTAATATCAGTGCTAGATATTAGTGATTTTGCATATGCTTCCCATGTTGTTCCTGTTTGTACGCCTATAATTTTTTCTTTTAATTCAGCAACGGATTTAAAATTTGATGTTTTTTTGTATAGTAAAGCCATTGAAGTATTAACATAGCCTATAGAGAAATCAATTTTTTGCTTTCTCTCATCAGTCATTGTAAGGCCTGCTATAACTGCATCTACGCTATCTGTAGTTAGGGCAGGGAGAAGACCTGGGAAATCAAGATTTTTGATTATGATTTTCTTATCAAGCTCAAGTCCTATAGCGTTTATAATATCTATATCAAGTCCAATAACTTTGCCTTCTTGGATATATTCATAAGGAGGATTGTCTGCTGATGTTGCTATTGTTAGAGAGTTTTTGGAATCAGGAGAATCCTTGCTACCACAGGAAGTAGCTATAAAAACAACGAAAAGTAGTTGTAGGATTCTCCAAAAATGCATTAGATTAGCTCCCTATCGTTTTCCTCTTTGAGCATTTTTTCTAAGTCTGATATAGAGTATTCTTTTTCTTTTGAAGAAATTTTATTATCTAGAATATCCTGAACTGCTTTTCCTTCCAGAATAGGTCCTTTTAAAGACTCAAGAGCTTGTTGATTTTTTACATAATAATCAATTATAAGCTGTTCTTGCCCTGGGAACATGCTAGCCTGCTTTAGTATAGCGTTTTTAATATCATCACTTGTAAGA
>JBEAVG010000077.1:0-3590 GCA_041161045.1 Pseudomonadota bacterium | reverse complement strand
GATACTATATCACCATATGTAATAAGTAAAGAATATTCGATTTTATTTGCATTTACTGAGTTAATATGAATTACTTAACTTTAGTTATATTTACAATAAATCAAGAAGGCGTTATATGGCTAAAGAAAAAGAATTCACACCAGACGAATTAGAAAAAATAGAAAAACACAGAGGAATGGCAGACGATCTAGAATTTAGACAGCAATTGTTTCAGCGTTTTGCACCAAGATTTTGTTACAGCAGCGGAGAACAGAATTTCCCATCAGATCCAGATGATTTTTTAAGAAATGTAATAGAAGCTAAGCATGAATATTATACCCGAAATGAAGACAAATTGAATGAATTAGAAAAAAAAGAACTAAAGGTCATAAACGAATATTTTTGGAAAGATGATAAATTTAATGAAAGCTATTACGACCACATGAATAAAGAAGATTATAAAGAAGTAGCATTTCAAAAAGAAAATAGAGCGCATTTTTTAACATTTAATGAAAAAAAATATGGATATAAATTGGGTGAAAAAATAGATGTTGTTGGACCGCTTCCACCAGATCATCCAGATCATGATAGCACTAAGCCAAGCGCCCCTATAGCAACATCAATTATACCAACCCCTGATGGATTTTTTATACAATATGATTACACCTACCCACTAAATCATGCCATTCCAGGAACTCAATGGCTCTACAAATTACTTCCAGATTCCATCTCTAAAAAATTTGATGATTTTGGCTTTCATTATGGAGATTGTGAAGGAGTGGGAATTCACGTTAAAGTGGAAAATGGAAAAGCAACATTTGGATCATTACAGACTTTCGCTCACGGATCTAAAGGCGCAAGGAACGTTTTACCTAAAGATTGTACGTTTAAAGATGGCAGAGTATGTGTTTTCGTAGGAGAAGGCCCCCACCCTTCCTATGCTGATAATTTTATAGGTAGAAGCAAATTTGCAGATAGGACTGGAGACAAATACCACCTTGTTCCAGAAACCTTTATCGATGTAAGCAAAGAGATAATAGACCTGCCCCCACAAAAACATAATCTTTCTGAAATAACTGACACAAAAACTAAAGAAAAAATTGAAGCTTCAAAAAAAATCCCTAAAGCCTGGTACGCTGTATATCGTATGGCGGGAGGTTTGCCACTTTCTACAACAGGCGTTAACACTCCAGAAAAATTACTCTCGGACACACAAGTAAATAAATGGAGTGGTTATAAGCCAATGTTGGCTCTGGATAAAGCATGGAATAAAGTTTGGAAAAAGACGAAAGAGTTTTTAAATATAATAACCAGACCTAAAGGATATGAACTTTTAAAAGAAAATAATAATATGCCAGAATCAATTGATATACCTGGATATAAATCTGAACTAGGCATAGTTCGAGAAGGACAATCAGGACAAACATTACACGAACAAAAATTAAATGCGCATGTAGCAAAAGTATTAGAAAAACGAAAAAAAGGAAATTCCACTAACAAAATTGGATTATAAATCAATGCCCTCCCATTTCAGCTGCCAGTTTTTGCTTGGGTATCTCAAAAAATGGTACCATAAACAAGCAAAGGACTATTAATATAGATATTGCTAAAAACATGTCATTGAGGGCTATAATAAAACCATCCCTCATGATGATATTGTTCATAAAAGATAATGATGCCAACTCGGGATAAGCCAAACTATTCTCGAACATATTCTGAATCATAGACTGATAATATTGAGTAGTTGGATTAGTCTTAGACATATGCTCACCCAAAATACTGCTGAAGATTTTAGTATTGTCAATTATAGTAGTATTAATAACCGCTAAGCCCACAGCACCACCAACATTACGCGTAAGATTATAAAGCCCGCTACCATTTTGCACATCTGACAATAGCAGTGAGCCCAGAACCATTTCGTTAAGAGGTATAAAACAGAACATCAAAAAAGCACCACGGAATATTTGCGGAAATAGAAAATCATAAAACCCCGATTCTGGCGTCAACTTCCCATTTAGATTACATCCTATAGCAAAACCCATAAGACCTATGGCAAGTATTATCCTTTTATCAAAGCCAGATGCAACAAGCCTTCCAGCTATGGGGGCTCCAAAAAACTGAGCTCCTCCAGTGACTATCATAACAATGCCTATTTGCAACGTATCCAACCCAGCTATTCTATATAAAAACAAAGGCATCATATAAACAACACCAAATAAACCAACTCCCAATACGAACATGCACAAACAACCCATAGTAAAATTTCTATTTGCAAAGACTCTTAGGCATATAATAGGGTTGTGAAATCTAACCTCTCGAATTATTAATGCAGCAAGCATAACCATAACTAAGACTGTTAAATAAGTTATATATCTACTCTCAAACCAAGCATATTTTATCCCCTCCTCCAAAACATACTCTAATGTTCCCAAACCTACAGCCATTAAAATCAACCCTATAAAATCAAAATTATTCAAAAGTGACAAATTAGGTTTATCAAAATCAGTAAATTTCCAAACTGCAAAACATACAAAAATCCCGGGCAGTATATTTATTAAAAACATCATGCGCCAAGAAATAGCTTCTGTTATATATCCTCCTATAGTTGGCCCTAATGTTGGAGCCAAAGTAACAGTAAGACCTAAAATTATACCAGCAGTAGCACGCTTCTCAGGCGAAAAAAGCCTAAAAATAGCACCAAAAACCGTAGGTATCATAGCTCCACCAAAAAGCCCCTGTAACGCACGAAAAAATATCATAGACTCTATATTCCATGCACAAGCACACAGAAGACTCATTAAAGTAAATACACCAGCTGCTACTGTATAAGTTATACGCGTAGAGAAAGTTCGCGCTAAAAATCCTGTGATTGGTATTACTATAGCCTCTGCTATCATATAAGAAGTTTGAATCCAGGATAATTCCTCTGATGTAGCAGAAAGACCAGCAGCTATAGTAGATAAAGAGCTAGCGACTATTTGTATATCCAAAACAGCCATAAACATCCCTACAACCATAGCAAAAAAAGCTATATAATCACCTTTTGTAAGGTCTTTATATTGATTTTGCTGAATTTGAGACATGTTAATCTAATCGATTTTTAGATTTTCAAAGGATATATCACCCTCAATACCGAATAGGGCTTTATGCGTAACAAAACTCTGGCTAAGAGCAGATTGAAGACCTCTAGGGAATGATCTGTCAACACATACTGAAATATTTAATGAAGGTGTAGGAGATTCTTCTGTATGCCCTGCAAATCTTCCAAAAATAGTTATTTTTCCATATTCATCATGCTCTATTTCAACATTAAAAGATACCTGACCTTGGCTGACTTTCTTTGCCCTTATATTAGCCTTTTTTTCAGGATAACCAGGCACGCTTATTTCTGTTTCGTATTGACTTAGTAAATCATTGACTATTCCTGCTTTTGAGAACAAAGAAGTAAGACTATCCCAAGACTTATTCAAAAGCTGAAAATCGCTACCTTTATTAGATGATTCAAAAGGCCCTACTATCTCTTGCTCTATCCATCTATCTACATCACCTTCTTCAACTTCACGAGCAGTATAAAAAAGCTTTGTTAGACTTATATTGTTGTTATGCTGAGT
>JBEAVG010000056.1:0-5809 GCA_041161045.1 Pseudomonadota bacterium | reverse complement strand
ATCCACACCCATAATCCAAGTAAAGTTATTTTTAAAAAAATGCTTAGCTAAATATTCTAATGTATAATATGTATTTGGAGACTTCAGATCAGATTCTAATGTAGAAACTATTATTCGATCTTCTTTCTTCGATAGCTCTCTAGTTTTATTAGTTCTATCGTTAAAGCCATTTTTATACTGAGGTTTTAAAGGATTTTGCTCTGCTATCATCAAAATCACATAATCTAATCCTTCTTCTAAAGCTCTTTTGGCAATTAACAAATGACCCTCATGGGGTGGATTGAATGACCCCCCAAGAACTCCAATTGTTTTGTTCTCAAGGGAGAGCTTGGCAAAAGATTCTAGATCGTATATCTTATCACTCACTTTAAATAATCAAATTTAGGAAGGTCCAAATGGCTATTAGCGCATCAGAACTAAAATCTATTATACTAGAATCTTTTCCTGGCGCCACAGTAGAAATCAAAGATCTAGCAGGAGATGAAAATCACTATAGTCTATTTATCCAACATAAATCATTCACGGGACTACCTCTTATAAAACAACATAGAATGGTTAAAGACTCACTAAAAGAACTTCTAGAAACAAAACTCCATGCAATAACTATAAAAACAGCTTGCTAAATTATCACCGCACCAAAACAGAATTCAGGTTTAGAATTTAAATATGAAACAGAATAATATAAATTTATCACTATTCCCCTTGAGCTAAGCTATATCCCCTATTACTATCAAAATTATAGAGATTTTCTATCTTAATAAAATCCCATTTATGCTCTGAAAGAATCTCAAGGAGATTTGATATATCTTTATGAGTTATAGACTCAGCATCTTTTTTATGCATAAATCTACAACACCAATGGTCTGAAAGAGTCTCTATATCTTCATCAGAAGGCCATAATTTAAGACCTTTAGAAGCTATTGTTTTAAGCGCAAGATTACCACAATCTAAAGCATTAAGTTTATCTGCTATTTTTGCTGCTGAGTGAGAATCAAGATCAAAAAATACATCCACACCAACCAAGACTTTTTTCTCCGTTGTAATCGATTTAATTGAATATGTTCTAGCGCTGGCAGCCTCAACCTTTTTATCAGGATAAGATACAGCACCTAATTTGGAAGGCTTTGCCCCAAGATTTTTAACAATAGCATCGGCAAATTCCTTAGTTCCCACTTTGCGAGATGATTGCTTTTCATCATAGATATCGCCGGTATGAATACCATCTTCAATAGTCTTCTTCCATGCATTTTCAACAGTTGCTGCATAAGAACCATGCCCAATATGCACAAGCATCATAATCGCCGCATTAAGAAGCCCAGATGGATTGGCTATATTTTGCCCAGCTATATCAGGAGCAGAACCATGAACAGCTTCGAACATCGCATATTTTTCACCTATGTTTGAAGAACCTGCCATACCAACAGACCCTGATACTTCAGACGCAACATCAGATATTATATCCCCATAAAGATTTGATGTAACAATCACATCAAACATTTCAGGATTATTAGCAAGTTTTGCAGTCCCAATATCAATTATAAAATGGTTGCTTTCAATGTTTTTATACTCTTCAGAAACTCTAGTAAACACCTTGTGGAATATACCATCCGAGAATTTCATAATATTATCTTTACTGAAGCAAGAAACCTTCTTACGATTGTTTTTTACTGCATATTCAAAAGCATATCTTATGATTTTTTCACTGCCTATTTCGCTTATAAGCTTTAGGGAAGAATACATATTATGAGTCTGACGATATTCTATCCCAGCATATATATCTTCTTCATTTTCCCTCACTATAACCAAATCCATATTAGGATACATTGTTTCAACAAATGGGAAATAGGCTATAGAAGGCCTAACATTTGCATAAAGCCCTAATCTCTTGCGTAGAGTAACGTTAAGGCTTTTATACCCACCCCCGAGAGGAGTAGTAATAGGCGCCTTCAGTAAAACCTTAGTGCGTCCGATAGATTCCCAAGTATCTTCCGAAATACCAGAGCTATAGTTTTTCTTATATAATTTCTCTCCGACTTCAATAGTTTCTACTCTTATAGGAACTTCAACCTCCTTAAGTATCTTCATCACTGCTTCCATAATCTCAGGACCTATTCCATCGCCATAAGCAACTGTTACTGGAACTATACTAGACATTCGCAACCTCTTAATTTTACTTATATCAATCAACAAACTTCTATCCTAGCATCCATAGAACTCTAAGGTCAAGGAAATCTATGTTCAACTCCCAACTAAACTATTCAAAATGCCTTGGCATCTTGAGTCCCACTTATATACACTTTCGCTATTTTGAAGATATTCGAGCCCACCATTATGCCAAATCAAATCTTGGTAAAATCTTAACTGAAATGCTCGAAAGACAAAATTAGTTTGTTTATCAAATTCCCCGGTAGTTTCTATCTTATACCCTAAGTTTTGCAGCTGTTTTTGAACTTCTAATATAGGCCTTACCGATGCGTCAATTTTATCACTTAAAAGACCTATGCCAGCCATTTCAAATTTATCCCAGGGGAATAATAATCCTGGATCAATCTTGCGATCAGGAGCAATATCTGAATGACCGAGAATATTTTCTCTAGGAATATTTTGTCTTTTCATTATTGCTCCACATAATTCAATACAAGATTTCATTTGCTCGTCTGAAAAATCTTCATTCCCCATATTATCAATTTCTATACCTATCGAAGAGTTGTTCAGCCCCTCCTCACCCCTCCAAGAACTAATACCTGCATGCCAAGCCCTATATTTTTCATCCACCAGACCATATATCACACCGTCTTCCTTAACTAAATAATGCGCACTAACTTTACTTAGCGGATCGCATAATTTTTCTAAAGCTTGTCTAAAAGGCATCTCTGTATAATGCAATATAATATATTTTATTTTTATATCATTCGGTCTTGAATCGTAATTATCAGAATTAATACTTGTGAGAGTAATCATAAAAATCTGGATTTAGCTTAATAGTTGAATTATTATACAATCCATTAATTCTAACAATTAATTAGGAAAATGATAGACGAGCAGAAAAAAAAACCAATATCTTGGCCAGAAGAAATAAAATCATTGTTGTTTATAGGATTAATAGCATTGTTGATAAGAACTTTTATCATGGAGCCTTTTTATGTACCTACTGGCTCAATGCGAACAACAATTTTAGAAGGTGATTATATATTCGGTACAAAATATGATTATGGATATAGTAAATATTCATTTTTATTTTTCACTCCAGAATTCATGAAAGGAAGAATCTTAGCTAGTGAGCCAAAAAGAGGCGATATCGTAATAATGCGCCCACCTCATGATATGGAATCCCGTTATATCAAGAGACTGATAGGAATGCCAGGAGATAAAATACAAATACTCGGTGGGCTTCTATATATCAACGACAAAGCCATTCAGAGAGAATTCATTGGTAATTTCACTAACGAAGATGGGCGAATTTTTAAACGATATCTTGAGACTCTGCCTAATGGCGTGCAATATAATGCCCAATACCTCCCAGAAGATATGAAAAAGCGATATGATTTTCTTGATAACACGAAAGCATTTATTGTTCCTGAAGGGCATTATTTTTTCATGGGAGATAATAGAAATGAATCCAAAGATAGTAGGTCTGAGCTTGGATTCGTACCATCAGAAAACTTAATTGCAAAAGCTCAATTCTTTTTCTTTTCAACTAAAGAGTCTTTGTGGAAAAATACTGGTATAGTAGAACAATTTTCAAGACTCCCTCTATGGATAACCTCTATTAGATGGAATAGATTTTTTAAAAATATATACAGCACAGAATGATCAAAGAACTGCAATCAAAAATAGGTTATCAGTTTTCCGACACTTCATTGTTAGTTGAAGCTTTATCCCATCCTTCTTTGCATGGAATTGGCTCCTTCAAAGGAAAAGATTACGAAAGATTAGAATTCTTGGGAGATGCGGTCATTTCCCTTGTAATAACCGAGATTTTATATACCAAATTCACAAATATTGTTGAAGGAAATCTAGCACGGATGAAGGCTCATTTAGTTTCAAAAGAAATCATGCAAGAGATAGGTCACATAATAGGTCTCGGCGAGTATATCAAAATGTCTAGCAGCGAAGAACATGCAGGTGGCAGAGATAACGCTAGCAATCTAGAAAACACATTAGAAGCTATAATGGGAGCAATATATTTAGATGCTGGAATAGATGTTTCTAAAAAAATTATTACACGTTTTTGGCATCAATTTATTACTCCAGATTTAGTAAATATTTCCGATCCGAAAAGCGCATTACAGGAACTACTTCAGGAAAAAGGACTTGGACTTCCAATTTATGAATTGGTAAACAAAACTGGCCCATCTCATGCTCCTGAATTTAGTGTCAAAGTCTCTGCAAGCAACGGCATTCATCAAAAAGGAATAGGTAAATCACTTAAAAACGCTGAAAAAGATGCCGCGGCTAAACTAATTAAAGAAATTTCTTCATAAAATGACATCAGACAAATACTTACTACGTAAAAGACTCTTATCAAAGACACCTCCTGACGATGAAATAGAAAAAAAAATACTACTAAAGATCTATGATTTAGTAGTAGCTTATAACCCAAAGATTTTAGGTATTTATATAGCACAAAAAAACGAATTTGATATATCTAGCTTGATGCTAAAATTCCCCAAAATGAGATTGGCGGCTCCAAAAATATTAAAAGATAAAATCATATTTGTAGGTTATAATATAGATACTATATTACAAAAAAATGAAATCTTCCCGAACTACTACGAACCAAGCTCAACTCATAAAGTAGTTCCTAATATTATACTTGTGCCAGGAATTGCTTTCGATTTAGAGGGTTATAGGCTTGGCAGAGGCCGCGGAGATTACGACAAATATTTATTATCACATAATGTGATTAAAATTGGCTTATGTTCAAGCCATAATTTAATTCAACGCTTGCCTCGTGAAGAACATGACATTAAAATGGACTATATTGTTACTGAAAATACTATAATTAAGTTTTAAAATGCTATTAAATTTCCTAGATATTATCTGTGCGATCATATTATTTCTCTCAATAGCGCTGGGAGCATATTCAGGCGCTGTAAGCATAATTATAGGATTCATTTTCTTTATTGCATCTTTTGTATCAGCTTATTTGCTTTTTCTTCCTTTGACAGATGTTCTAGGAGAATATATTTCTAATACGATAATTTTAACAATATCTAGCATCGCCCTATCATACATTATATCTGCTCTATTATGTTCCTTCATAGCAAAAACATTAAAGAAGCTAATAGAGGATATTAGCGGTGGAGCAACTGATAGATTTCTTGGATTTATCTTAGGAATAATAAGAGGTATAGCTATTAATCTTGTGGTTTTTATAATCACTATAGTAATTACCGGACATACTTATGTTAATGCAAAAAATATTTTTGACTGTATAAAAAACAACCCAGATACTAAATATCCTAACTGGGTAGCAAATTCATTATCTCAAAAAGAACTTCGTAGCTTGCTTGATACTCTTATAATAAAGATAGGAGAAAAGAACCTAAAGGAACTTAAACTTCCAGAAGCGCTTACAACAAATCATAGTTTAGATAATGAAAAACCTGAACCACGCTCAGAGAAAAAAGAAGCAGATGTGTTTAAATCAATAGATGGATAATATCACAGTCTTTTATGCTAAAGAGTCTCTCGTGAAAAATGTCGATTAGGGCGTCGATTTCGCGTCCTGCGCTCCTCAAATATCACTCATATGCTCCGGTGCTCGGACTGCTCATCTCCTACTACTCGTCTATTTTTGACAAGA
>JBEAVG010000039.1:0-4329 GCA_041161045.1 Pseudomonadota bacterium | reverse complement strand
CTTCTCTTTTTACTCTATCAAACAATCCAACCAGAAAATCAAAGTTCTCACTAGAAGCAAGTGCTTTATTTGCATAAGCATTACACTCTGTAAGCAAAGCAATGTCCCTGACTAAATCTGCAAATATAAATTCCTGCTCGCCACTTTGTTTTGTGCCTAAAATCTCACCTCCGCCACGAAGTATCAAATCTTGCTCTGCAATATAGAATCCATCATCACTTACTCGCATAGTTTCTAATCTCTGCTTTGCTATAGAAGAACACCTTGTTTGCTCATAAAGAAGAACAGCATGAGACTGAAGCGAACTCCTGCCAACCCTACCACGAAGCTGATGCAACTGGGCAAGTCCAAATTTTTCAGCATTTTCTATTATGATCAAGGTGGCATCAGGCACATCGATTCCTACCTCTATAACAGTGGTTGCTACTAAAATTTTGGTAATACCATTTTTGAAATCCTGCATAGCAGCATCTTTTTGATCATTTTTCATTGCACCATGCACAAAACCCACTTGATTAGGATATATTGAAAGAAGTGACTCATAGCGCGTTGCCACATCCATTAATTTATCATCTGCATCTTCGATATCACTTTTTTCTATTAACGGACAGATCCAGTAAACCTTTTCTCCTTTTTCTAACTTTCTTTCAAGTGATGCAATTACCTCATCCATATAGGTACGAGACATAGCCTTTGTTATAATCGGCAAACGTCCTTTTGGCTTTGAGGTAAGCCTAGAGCTTGCCATATCACCGAAAAGTGTGAGAGTAAGGCTTCTAGGAATAGGCGTTGCAGTCATAACTAAAAGATCTGGCATTGTAGCTTTGTTTATCAGCTCAAGCCTTTGCTCCACTCCAAACCTATGTTGCTCATCTATTACTATATAACCCAAATCTTTAAAATTCACTTTTTCCTGAAAAACAGCATGAGTACCTATCAAAATATCTATCTCACCATTTTCTAAGCCATCCAAAACATCCTTCCTAGACTTAGACTTAACCTTACCAGTCAGAAGTGCTACTTTTAGACCAGTGTTAGCTAAAGCCCTAGAGAAAAAATCAAAATGCTGATTTGCAAGAAGATCCGTAGGCGCCATAAGAACAGATTGCACATTACTCATCGCAACATTCATCATAGTAAGAAGTGCCACCAAAGTTTTGCCAGAGCCAACATCTCCTTGAAGCATCCTTACCATCCGAGAGTCAATAATTTGATCATTTTCTATCTCTTTTATAACTTCCTCTTGCCCCTCAGTAAGAATAAACCCTAAATCAGATAAAATAATAGAATGATCAACTATATTAAAAGAACGTCCACGCACCTTGTTATTTTGCTGCCTTACACTAAGAAGCATAAACTGATTTGCTAAAAGCTCATATTTAGCCAAAAGCTCTATATTTTTTGACTCTTGAATATTTGGAATATGCATGCTCTTTAGTGCAACTAATAATTCCTTAAACCTTGGCATTTCATCAAAATGAGGCTCCAGCACCTCTATAGCTCTCAATATATATCCATACAACTGCTTATTTGTAATACCGTAAGTAAGATGATATATAGGCTGAGTCTCCCTAACTTGATTTTGATTTAGCAGAAAATTTGGATGAGTAATTTGGAAGTAAAAACCTTGGTTTAGTTCCACCTTACCTTCTACAACATGTTTAGAACCAATCTTAAGCTTACTAAAAATAAAGGCCGGAACTGAATTAAAGAACACCAGAACTATAGGACCAAGAACACTTTCAGTATAAACTTTAATAGGACTTTTGCGCGAATGATGCTTTTCAATATCATTCACAGTTACTTCAACAATAACTTGCTGACCATGAGATAATTTAACATTATCAGTGCAAATAGTAAAACTACTGTAGCTATGAGGTCTATAAAGCAAAAGATCTCTAACTTTATATATACCAAGCCTATTTAAAGCAGCCAGAGTATGTTTCTGAAGTTTTAGAAGCGTTGATATAGGTGAAAATAAAATTTTATTTAAATTAGACATTTTTTAGTTAATTTCAGAACTTGATATTATATTAGCATCACCTCAAGCATTCTAATATTAAAATACCCATTTGCCTCTTATCTAGATCAAAATTTCTCGCATCATCTCTAAGATTTTGTACGGATTCTAATTTTTGCAAATTCAAACCCACATTTCCTTCTCTTGAGGAAACAGAATATTTTAAAGTATCTTCCAAATATTTCATAGCATGAGAACAGAATTGAGACCATAAGTCTGATGAATCTTTCGCCGTAACTTCCTGTATATATTTTAATTTTTCTATAGAAGAAGAACTTTGAAGCATACGAACAAATTTTATATATCCATCATCCGTCAATGAACTTCCATTAAAAGAAGAAATTTCATCCCATAAATTCAATTTATGACAACGTGACTTTATAGTTGGTAATATATTCCCAGGATATGAAGTGATAAGAAAAAGATAGCTATCACGAGGTGCTTCTTCTAAAATTTTCAAGCAGCAATTTGATGAATTAATATTCATCAAATCCGCCTCATAAATTACAGCAATTTTACGCTCAGAAACAGCACTGGTGCTATTCAAAAAACTTTGAACTTCTCTTATCTTATCTACGCCAATATATTTTGCCTCGTTATTACTACTATTTAGGCCTCTTTTGATAATACGAAAATCAGGATTATTATCTAAAGGCAAATTAGGCACACTCAAAACCCCTTGAGCAAACAAACTAATCTCAGCAAGGGCTTGGTCTATATAAGGAGTAACGATAATCCAAGAAGTTGCAAATTTTCCCGTATTCCAAAATTCCTGTAATTTTTTTTCTAACATTATTTTATAATATTCTCTTTTTCTTCAAAAAGCTCTCTTGCCTTAGCCATTCTTAGAAATCTAGCAAAAGCAAATATGATAGAATCAATAAAGCCATAATAACCAAAAACAAAATATCTACGTGCAATGAATGCCTTTAGAAAGCATCTGATAAATTCAATATATACTCTCGCTTTAGAAGGCTTTCTTCCGTTTTTAAGCATATCTTTTGCTTGCTCATCAGAATAGAAATTTGCTTTAGATGTAAGCTGAGTGAGAGAAATTCCAGAATAATGATATGCTGAATTATAAAGGGTAAGAATAGCTCTATTTGAATCCACTCCATCGTTTAAAGTCACAGAATCTCTTGTGGAAAATGCAGTGCTATTTTTAAAGCTAGCAAAATTCTTATTATAAAGACGTACAACTGAATTATATGGAGCAAATAGTCTGGGTTTTTTATCAAAACGATGTAATATAGTTACCTTGATTTTATAAGCCTTATATTGATCCTGAACTTGAGAGGAAAAAATATATTCTATTTCATTTTGAAGCCGTGAAGAAATTTCCTCATCTGCGTCAATATTCAGTATCCAATCATGTTTACATAGAGACTCTGCATATGCCTTTTGGGCAACATAACCAGGCCATTCATTAAAATAAGTCTTTGCTCCTAATTTTTTAGCGATTTTTACTGTATCATCAGTACTTCCACTATCAACAACTATTATTTCATCCACAAAAGATTTTATACTATTAATAGCACGCGCAATACGCTTCTCTTCGTTTTTAGTAATGATAAATGCAGAAATAAGATTTTGTTTCGTTGAACCATTCATGAAATGTACCTACAATAGACTATTGTACAAATCTAAGGTTTTCTTACTCATAACGTCAATAGAAAAGTTTTTTATAACATCACTTCTAGCACGTAAACGAAGCATGTTTAACTCTTCTTTGTCAAGATTATCAAGTGCATAAGCGATGGTTTTCGCCAAAAATTCATGATCATTAGGTGGCACATGATAACCATTCACTCTATCAGCTACAGTCTCAATGGCTCCACCAATATTTGTAGCAATCACAATCTTTTCCATAGCCTGACCTTCTATTGCAACACGCCCGAAAGCCTCGGGTTCAATAGATGTTGAAAGCACTATATCAGCGATACTATAAAGACCAACCATATCAGACTCAGGTCCAAAAAGCTGTACACGTTTTTGCATTTTTAAATCCTGTATCATATCCTTGATCTCTGTAGTAAAACTAGGATGTTTAGACAAATCGCCAGAAATAATGCAGTAAAAATCTTTTTCTTTTATAAGACTTAAAGCCTTTATTAGAGACTCATGCCCCTTCCATCTTGTAAGCCTAGCAGGAAGCAGAATTATAGGGATATCACGCGGGGCCTGATATTTTTCATAAAATTTATTACGAACAGAGTCAGTAACAAGAGCAGGATCAAAATATTTATAGTCTATCCCTCTGTGTATAACTTCAATTTTAGATTTGTCGATATTATAGTTCTGAATTATGT
>JBEAVG010000027.1:0-2591 GCA_041161045.1 Pseudomonadota bacterium | reverse complement strand
GTTACACGAAGAATTTGCTAAAAAAAATACTTTGGTTATAGGAATATCAAAGGATGACCTGAAGTCTCATAAGAAGTTTCAAGAGAAATATTGTATAGCATTTGAACTTGCTTCTGATGATAGCGGTATTGCTGAGAAGTATGGCGTTTGGGTAGAAAAAAATATGTATGGCAAGAAATATATGGGGATTGAAAGAACAACCTTCCTTATAGATAAGGAAGGGAAGGTGGCCAATATTTGGAATAAGGTAAAAGCAGAGGGGCATGCTGCCGAAGTCCTAAAATTTATACAAGAGAATCTATGAAAATCACTAGTAAAGTTAAAAACATTCTATCTTGGTATAGTAGCGATAATCCAGGTACAAAGACAAATCTTTGTAGAATGCTCATGCATGGAAACTTAGCTGGAACTGGAAAACTAGTAATTTTACCAGTGGATCAAGGGTTTGAGCATGGTCCTGATAAAAGCTTTTCGAGAAATAAAGAAGCTTATGATCCACATTATCACTATAAACTAGCCATAGATGCAGGGCTTAGTGCTTATGCAGCTCCATTGGGTATGATTGAATGTGGTGCTTCTGAATTTGCTGGACAAATACCGACTATATTAAAACTCAATAGCAGCAATTCATTGCTGCCAAAATCTCATATGCCGGATCAGGCTTTTACGGCTACTGTAGATGATGCTTTGAGATTGGGTTGTGTTGGTGTGGGGCTAACTATTTATCCAGGTTCTGGTAAGTCTCTAGAAATGATAGAAGAAGCAAAAGATATAATTCGCGAAGCAAAATCACGAGGTTTAGTGTCTGTAGTATGGTCATATCCAAGAGGAGAAGATCTCTCTAAGGAAGATGAAACATCCACGAGTGCTATATCATATGCTGCGCATATTGCTGCACTAATAGGGGCGCATATAATAAAAGTAAAGCCACCTGAGGATGGCAATATAAAGCATATTGTTAAATCTTGCTTTAATGGTAAGAGGATAGTAGTATTTTCAGGTGGAGTAGCGAAATCTGATAATGATATTATAGCTGAGGTTAGAGCTATAAATTCTGCTCAAGGAAATGGATCCATAATAGGTAGAAATAGTTTTCAAGGACCTAAAGAAGAAGCTACAAAATTACTAAAAGAGATTTGTTTGATATACAAAAATTAGGAGGTTTGTATGAGCAGATGTAAGTATTCAACTTTTTTGATTAATGAGGCGTTGAGAAATCCTAGAGGTGATACTCAAATTTCGGGATTTATCTTTTCTCACGCTGTTTCTAATCTAGAAATAATATTTGATGCAGTCAGTAATGGTGTTGTTTCCAGGGAATATGCAGAAAAAATAGATCCAAAAAGTCTAGTATTTGTAGAAGAAATTTTGCATATAATGAATCCTAATGATAACGCTTTTGGAGAAAAAACGGGTTATGAAAACGATGTATTTTCTTCAGATATTGATGATATGACTCGCCAAAAAATGTTTGAAATAATTAACCCCACTTATTGCGACAAAGTTATTCATTTTATGTCTAATCCTGAGAATGTTATATCAGCTCTTGCAGGATCCATGATTTTATATGGAATGTATTTGAATGTTTATAATAATGACGGTTACTAAATGACGGTTACTAATAAAAAAGAAAAAATATTAATCGAAACTAAGCACGTTTCTTGTAGTGGCTCTGAATATCCATATGATCATCCTGTTATATATTTAGAGATCAAAGAAAAAGAGGGCAAGATAGAATGTCCTTATTGTAGCAAAATTTTTGTTTTGAATAAATAGGACAAGGATATTGACTTTTCTAGCTTGCTGCACTATGATTTGAACCTCCATGATGGCGGGTGTAGCTCAGTTGGTTAGAGCATCAGATTGTGGATCTGAGGGTCGCCGGTTCGAACCCGGTCACTCGCCCCATCTTTCAACAACAATTCTATGTTGGCATTTATGGATACAATCTTCGCACAAGGTACTGCAAAGGGAAAAGCAGGAGTTTCTATTATTAGGGTCTCTGGTGAAAAATCTTTGTCTATAGCCAAAAATTTTACAAATCATATAGATTTTGAACCTAATAGAATGTATCTATCGGAGCTAAGATCTAATGGGGTTAAGATAGATTCCGCTATGGTAGTTTATTTTAAGGCTCCTTGCAGTTTTACAGGAGAAGATGTTGTAGAGTTTCATCTTCATGGTAGCATTGCCGTTGTTCGTAAAATGTCTGAGGTTCTGCTAAGTCTTGGCATAAGGATCGCAGAACCAGGGGAATTTAGCAAAAGAGCTTTTCTAAACGGGAAAATGGATCTAACTGCCGCAGAAGGTCTTGCAGATTTAATCGATGCAGAAACAGAAATTCAGCATCGTCAGGCTATTATGCATATGGGAGGTGAATTCGAAGTTTTGTGTGGCAAATGGCGTGAAATGCTTCTTAAATCTCAGAGTCTTGTTGAGGCATATATAGATTTCCCAGATGAAGAAATTCCTGAATCAGTTCTGAAAACCACTAATGATTTGATAAATGATTTAAAACAATCTTTGAATGAAAAGCTTGATGATAAAAGGAGAGGAGAGAGGCTTAGAAGTGGTATAAGTATGGTTGTCTT
>JBEAVG010000006.1:0-3514 GCA_041161045.1 Pseudomonadota bacterium | reverse complement strand
AAAAAATTTTAATGATCAACTATCTATTACGGGATCTATTCTAACTAGAATAGATGGTGATACAAGAGGTGGCGCTGCACTAAGCATAAAATACATAATAGGAAAACCTATAAAATTTCTTGGCGTAGGAGAAAAAGTCACTGCATTAGAGGAATTCTCAGCAGATAGAATAGCTTCTAGAATCCTTGACATGGGAGACATCGTATCATTGGTGGAACATGCTAGTTCTGTAATAGATCAAACCGAAGCCGAATCTGCCATGAAAAAAATGAAAAAGGGGCAGTTTGATCTAGATGATTATTTAAGTCAGTTGAGATCCATCAATAAAATGGGTGGAATTTCAAAGATGATGACTATGCTTCCAGGAATGGGTGGCATGATGGAAAAAATCGATCAAAGCAAATTGAGTGGAAATCTAATAGGACGTCAAGAAGCTATAATTTTATCCATGACCAAAAAAGAGCGAAAAAGCCCTGATATACTTAACGCATCTCGCAGGAAAAGGATAGCAGAAGGCTCAGGAACTTCTGTTCATGAAGTAAATAAGCTCATAAAGCAATATCTACAGATACGGGATATGATGAAAAAGGTTACAAAAATGAATCCAAAATCCCTACTTAAAAGCGGAATTGGTAAACTTTTTGGCGGATGATCTTGTCTTCCATGGAGAATGCCAATTAAGTAGTCTCTCGTGAAAAATGCCGATTAGGGCAGAGGGTATCGCGTCCTTAAGCTCCTCAAATATCACTCATATGCTTAAGGTGCTCGGACTGCTCATCTCCTACTACTCGTCTGTTTTTGACAAGATACAGCAAATCTTCCCCTAGTATTTTTAGTTAAAAACCTTATCAAATCGCCTCTGTAAGCATTTGGCACATAAGACTAAGTAGAGGGTAATATACACCCCCTACACTAATCGGCTTAAAAACACAAGCGCTTTAGAATTCAAGCTTTGTTCCAACTAAAAATAACGTACCTTTATGCTTATCTGCTATAAAGTTTTTATCAGTAGGCGCATTTCTATACCAGCCTTTAGCGTTATAGAATGTTACTTCAGCATAAGGAAGTATACCTGGCGCTAGCTTATAATCCATACCAAACGTTGCAGCTCCTATGGTATTCTTTTTATTATTCGATTTAAAATAATGCCCACTTACAGAAAGTTTTTCAAAACTATACTTCGCCCCAGCACTGTATAAATATGTCGTTTTACGGTCAGGAGCATCAAAAAGTTCGCTATTAGCAGTCAGGCTTTTTTCATAATTCATATATCCACCAGAAAATGCCCATTTATCATGTTTAAGCTCTGCTCCCACACTATAAGTTCTAAGTTTTTTGAACTTTAGATTATCAGGAGGAGGTAGAATTAAACTGGCCTTCGGAGTTTCTTGAGGAAGCTTATACTTATATACAACTTTCCCAGTTTCACCTACGAAAGATATCTTGGCGGATGTTTTCTCGTCAAACTGAAACTTCTTTGTAATACCAACACCAACACCGTCTTTAATATCAAAATTATATCCGTAATAAGGATATAATTTTCCTAGGTGATATGATGGATCTTTAGTAGTATGACTTCCTATATTGCTTGTATCTGGGACATAGCTAACACCCAATTGGAAACCCTTGATCTCAGGGGTGTAATATGTGATTTTTCTTGAAAATTCTATATCATTCACATTTCTTGTTTTTGCATCTAGAAAATTACTAGAATTAGTTACATAAGATATTTCAGGCCTATTAAGACTAGGATTGTATCTAATATCTGGCCTTACCCAAACATCCCAACATCCACCAGTAGCAGCGGCATTAGAATATCCCGTAATTCTCATTTTACTTACTGCACTTTTTTCAGAACCTAATTCCCATTTACCAGAATCAGACTCAAAAAACAAACTCGTTGGCATCTTACGATCTGATCTAGTACTGGTGTTTAAAGCTATCTTAGCCCCATAAGAAATATTATTTGGAAGCTTGTTCTCTATGGTAAGTAATAATCTAGCAGTAGTTAAAAAACCAAAATTATTTTTATTTGCCGATACTTTTTCATTAGGATTTGCACCATTATTATCGATATAACCTGAAGTAAAATCAAAACCACCAGAAGGTTTTATTGTAATACCTTCTTCATCAGCAAAAACAGAAGTTGAACACAAGATTGTAGTTAAAAGCAATCTGTAATAATTTTTCATAGTAACAACCTTAATTTAATTTATAAAATTACATAAGCATGAGTCGGAAGCAGGATAAACCAAAGTTTTTTGATTATCAACCAATAAAGTTAATTGCCTATAACAATATCATATAGTATTATGTCCAAAAGGTAGTTTTTGTTAACGATTGTGGAATATTTCATGTTTTTACGCATTGGTATTTTATATATATTTGTTCTTGGGCTTATGCAGTCTGCCATTGCATCTGGTGACAAAACAACGCAAGAACTTATAAAACAAGTTGATTATCTACAAAATAGACACAGTGTTTTAGCAGAAAATATAGCAAATGTTTCAACTCCTAAATATATCACAAAAGACATTGAGAAACCTGATGCTATTCAAAAAAACGGGAAAAAACTGAGAGTCAAAAGGGTCCGTATGGCCCTTACAAACAGCCATCACATGCTCGGAAAGCAAAAAGACGAGCGTTACAATACGATTCTAGATAAATCCTCCCCAATGAAACCAAATAAAAACAATGTTGATCTTTCCTCCCAAGTGACAAAATTAGCACAAAATAGCGACGAAACAACTCAAGCACTGAAGAATTATCGTTCTGCCATAGATATGATTGGTATAGCTTCCGGAAACTCAGGAGGTTCTCAATGATAATTAGGATAATTTTAAGCATTTTTGCAACATTGTTACCATTTAACGCATTCTCAATGAAAGATGGTCTGAACAAAGCTGTTGAAATAGCTGCACAAGCTAATAATATACAAAGTGAGAGACTAAAGGTTGCAGCCGAAAATATAGCAAACCAAAATTCTACTAGCGATATTCCAGGTGGTGATCCTTACAGAAGAAAAATCATATTCGTTGAAAACAAATATGATAAAAATAAAAAGACTCACCTGCTCAGAGTCAAAAAATATGATGAGGATAAGAGACCATTTGAAATAAAATATGACCCATCTCATCCAGCTGCTGACTCTAACGGATATGTCAAGCTACCTAATATTAAGCTTGAAGTTGAAAGGTCTGATGCTAGCGAAGCTCAAAGGGCTTATGAGGCTAATCTTGGGGTTATAGATATGTCTAGGTCTATGATGCAAAAATCTTTGGATATTATAAAATAAAGTTATAAAATTATGTCAATTTCACAAATCAATCCTTCCACATTACTTCAAGCGCAAAGTGCTTATAATACTTCAAGCGCACAAAAATCATCACTACCTGAAAAACCCTCTAATGATTTTCAAGTAACCAGCGACTTCCAAAATATGGTCAAAACAAACTTCAATAGTTTCGCAGGAATGAAACCCGAACAAATCCTTGCTGCTGTAAAACAAAACCAA
>JBEAVG010000094.1:0-2661 GCA_041161045.1 Pseudomonadota bacterium | reverse complement strand
TCTCATAATAATACAACCATTACCATAAGAGCCTATTTGGAAAATTCAATGCTATTAGTTGAGATTGAGGATCAAGGAATAGGTATGAAGCATGACGATATCAAAATAGCATTTACCAAATATGGTACAGTTCGTAGAGAACATATGAAATTCATAGATTCATACGGCCTCGGATTGCCGATAGTAAAACTTTTACTTGATGCTCATAATGCTTCTATAGATGTAACTAGTGAATTAAATGTTGGAACTAAAGTCAAAATTTCTTTCCCAAAATACAAATTAGTCTACGGGAAAAATAATGCCGAGAGTCAAAATACAGATTTAAATACGAAACAGCTAAAAAGATATGGATAATGGATATATTACAAAAAAGTTTTACAGCAAAATTAGCAGACTTCATCTACCATTAATCTCTCTTATTTTTATAGTATGTTGTTATGGATTATGTGTTTTATATGCAATAGCTGGCGAGAATATCCATCCTTGGGCATATAAGCAATTTTTGAACATAATATTCTGTGCTCCTATAGCTATTTTCGTAGCATTCTTAGATTTAAAAACTATTTATCAATTTGCTTGGGTTATATATCTTGCGGTATTGGTTATGCTTGTAGTAGTAGAATTGTTAGGTTATACCGCAATGGGGGCAACAAGGTGGTTGAATCTAGGTTTTATAAAAATACAACCCTCAGAACCGGCCAAATTAGCAATCATAATAGCTCTTGCTAGGTGTTTTTCTAACATAGAACATAGGAATGTTAATAGGTTTATTTACTTGTCTCTACTAGCATGTATTGTAATAATTCCAACAGCTTTAGTAATAAAACAACCAGACCTTGGAACAGGTATTATAATACTAGTAATATCTTCCTGCGTTTTTTTTGCAGCTGGTGTTGGAATATGGAAATTTATAACTTTGGGTGGATCTATAATTCTTCTTTCTCCAATAATTTGGAATTTCCTAAGAGATTATCAAAAAAAACGTATTATGGTATTTTTAAACCCAGAAATGGATCCTAAAGGAGCGGGTTATAATATCATTCAATCCAAAATAGCAATAGGCTCTGGTGGATTCTGGGGTAAAGGCTTAGGGGAAGGAACTCAAAGCCAACTTAGTTTTCTTCCAGAATATGAGACCGATTTTATCTTTGCTGCACTTGCTGAGGATTTTGGGTTCTTAGGATGCATGCTTCTTATAGCTATCTATGCCCTTATAATATATATCTCTACAACTGTCGCAATTAATGCAAAAAGTGTTTTTGGTAAATTGTTAGCACTTGGTGTTACTGCAATGTTTACATCTCATGTTTTTATAAATATGGGAATGGTTATGGGGCTTCTTCCAGCAGTTGGGGTTCCTCTACCATTCATATCATATGGTGGAACAATGATTGGTACTATGCTTGTTGGATTTGGTATAATACTAAACGTACATATAAACCAAAGTATAGATATTAAAAGATAAGTCTGTTTAAGACTAAAGCATATGAGTGATTAGTGAGGAGCTTAAGGACTCGATACCCTCCTCACTAATCGGCATTTCACGAGAGGCTAATTGCCACTATCTTCAATGGGATGAGAAGCGCCTGCAATTTCCATTGGAATGTATTTTTCATGCCATACAAAGGCAGGCTCTACCAAACTGAATAGGCTTTCATCTCCATGATAACCTGGAGATGCAAAATCTTTAGGATAATCTAATAACGGACTTAAAGTAATCTCATAACTAGCACAATCAGTTCCTGTGCTGCCCCTATCTGCCACTAACAAACTAGAGCACTCAGGCTTATATTCATACCCAAAATTAGATGAAGATTCGCCCCTTTCAATAATAACTTTAGAATGGCCTGAATAGTCTGGTTTTAACAAATATTTTCCACCAGATAATTCTATGGAGCGCATTAGTTGCAAATCCTGGACAGCATCGTGACTATCAGGCCCTTCTTTAGGTATAGAAGCAGAATAATGTATGCCATCTGCAATCAAAATTCCAGATTTGGTTCTAAGCATATCATACACTTGCTGCAATGTACCTATTGGATCCACTAAATGTACGAATGTCATTTTTGATACTACAACATCAAACTTTATATCTTCTTCTAAACCGAACTTTCCGGCTAGATACTTGCCTAGAAAATCTTGCACATCTTCAATTTTTACTCCATAACAATCATACATTATAACAGGGACTTCGTTTTCTTCTTTTCCGGTAGAGGACACGCTATCAGCCGACCCATTTCCTGTTAAATTAAATATTCGTATTTCAGCTTTCCTACCACCTAACACCTTATTTATTTCGTCAGCATATTGTTTATTTAGTCTATGTTG
This sequence comes from Pseudomonadota bacterium, assembly GCA_041161045.1. GTDB lineage: Bacteria > Pseudomonadota > Alphaproteobacteria > Rickettsiales > Rickettsiaceae > CANNRM01. The sequence goes on along the minus strand of JBEAVG010000094.1, from coordinate 333 downwards.
ACTTCCCTCTATCATTTCTTTTAAACTTTTTCCTAAACTTCCATTACCAGACCCAAAATCCATAAAATTATAAACTTCTTGATCTGGATGAGCCTTTATATATTCCAGCAACAGTTTAAATATATTAAACCCCAAAGTATCTTGTGCAGATGATCCATTATGGTACCATACTTTTGACGAAGCTTTTTCGTAAGCGGATTGGATTTCAGTTAGTATTTCTTTTGTTCTATCTTTATAAGAAAAAGGCATAATCACCACCATTGAATTAAATTTATATTAATTATAGTATAGTATATATTAAATAAAGTCAAGATTTTTTAATATATACGTAAC
>JBEAVG010000086.1:0-13779 GCA_041161045.1 Pseudomonadota bacterium | reverse complement strand
TTGTAGTAATTAGCATTGAAAAAGGAGCTTCTTTGTCAACGCTAGGCTCTGGAACATATTCTATAATTAAGTTAAACAAAGGCTGGAGGTCTGTTCTTTCATCTGTTAAATTACGCGCTGCCCAACCTGAACGACCTGAAGCATATACTACAGGAAAATCTAACTGTTCATTATTAGCATCAAGAGCCATAAATAATTCATATATTTCATCCAAAACTTCTTCAACCCTTTGATCAGGTCTATCAATTTTATTGATAACAACGATAGGTTTTAGACCGAGCTTTAAAGCTTTAGAAAGAACAAATTTTGTTTGAGGCATAGGGCCTTCAGCGGCATCTACCAAAAGAACTACACCATCTACCATGCTCAAAATACGCTCTACTTCTCCACCAAAGTCAGCGTGTCCAGGTGTATCTACTATATTAATCCTCTTGTCTTTCCACAGGATAGATGTACATTTTGCTAGAATAGTAATACCGCGCTCACGCTCAAGATCGTTCGAATCCATAGCCCTTTCAGCCACAGCCTGATTCGCTCTAAAAGTACCACTTTGTTTTAGCATATTATCGACCAATGTTGTTTTACCATGGTCTACGTGCGCAATAATTGCAATATTATGAATTTCTGACATCTCTTCCTTAAAACTTTAAATAACTACTACCATTTATATACCAAAAATAGCCTTTAGTCGAGTTCTAATATATTTTGCAAGTAAGACACTATGAAAGATTTTTTACATAGCAAACAAAAATTAAGTAGCGCATATGAGTTATATAATGTATATTACTTGTGCTAATGTTTAAGTATAAGTTATAATATCCCAAAAGACCTCTGACATTAATTGTCTTCTTTTTTGGTAGTTATAAATACGCTAAATAAACAATTAAGCATATTGGCTGTATTTAAAAAAGGAGAATAATATGTCAACAGGAACAGTTAAATGGTTCAATCCAACAAAAGGCTTCGGCTTCATTCAACCAGATGAAAAAGGACAAGATGTGTTTGTTCACATCAGCGCTGTAAGAGACGCAGGCCTTCCAAATCTTGAAGAAGGAGCTAAAGTTAGCTACGATCTTAGAGAAGAAAGGGGAAAAGAATCCGCTGCAAATCTAAAACTTCTGTAGTTAATACCGAATGTCATGCCAGTGAAAACTGGCATTCAGACAGTCTTCTGTTACGAATTCCGCTCTCACTTGCATGACACCTTCATATAGCCTTATGTGCCAAATATTTGCAAAGATTATTTGATAAGGTTTTTATACGACACTAACCAAAATATGCTTCTTTTTACCAGCTGAGAGTTTAAATCCATTTTCTGATACGTGGTCGTAAGTGATTAGCATATTTTCATCTTCAATTTTAACATCATTGATTCTAGCGCCACCCCCACGAATGAGTTTTCTTGCCTCTGATTTTGACTCAGAAATCATTCCTGTTTCAAATACGAGCTCAAAAGCAGGAATACCAACTTTAAGCCTTGCAGGATCTATTTTATATACCGGAATATCATCACCAATTCCACCTTCTTCAAAAATCTTGCGAGCAGTTTCCATTGCTGAACTTGCCGCATCCTCACCATGGCACATAGCAGTTAACCTGTAAGCAAGACGTTTCTTGGCTTCATTAATATTATCCTTCGTAAGCAGTTCAAATTCTGCCATTTCGGCATCACCCCACTCGGTATAAAGTAGAGCAAAGCGGATAACATCAGCATCCTCAGTATTGCGCCAATATTGGAAATAATCATAAGGGCTTAGTTGATCATCATTAATCCAAACAGCACCACTTACTGACTTACCCATCTTAGTCCCAGAAGATGTTGTCAGAAGAGGAGTAGTAAGACCAAAAACTTGTTTTCCAGAAGCTTTATGGGTGAGATCAACGCCCATGATAATATTTCCCCATTGATCACTACCACCAAGCTCTAACATACAATTATGATTCTTGTTAAGATAATAGAAATCATAGCCTTGAAGAATCATGTAATTAAATTCAAGGAAAGTTAGGGGTTGGTCTCTATCCAAACGGGCTTTTGCAGCTTCCATAGAGAGCATTTTATTCACGGAAATGAGCCTACCAAATTGGCTCAAAAAATCGATATATTTAATATCACCTAGCCAATCTCTATTATTGAGCAAAATAGCATCCGAAGGACCGTCACCGAATTTAATAAATTTTGAAAGAGACTTTGCAATACCAGCAATATTTTCCTCTAGCTGCTGATCTGTAAGCATCTTACGCATCTCGTCCTTACCAGTAGGATCCCCTATGCGACTCGTGCCCCCGCCAATAAGAACAATAGGTTTATGACCATGTTGCTGAAGTAAACGTAGAATCATAATCTGCATCAAATTCCCTACGTGAAGCGATTTTGCAGTACAATCAAACCCAATATAAGCTGCTATTTTTTGCTTATTTGTAAGCTCCTTTAAAGCCTCAAGATCCGTAGCCTGATAGTAATATCCACGTTTTACAAACTCATCTATAAACGACATTCTTATGACCTTTTTTCTATTTTAATTTCAATATTCACATCAGCTATTTGCTCTGAAGCAATAAATCCAGAAAATGCAGCACCAAAATCACAAAGCGTTTGCTCTTTGATGAAATCAGCATGAGCTATTATAGCCTTTTCGATATCTCCTGAAGTCTTATGTTCTAAAATAATTCTATCAGCCACATTAAAATCTGCATCCTTACGAGCTTGTTGAATCATACGCACAACATCTCTTGCAATACCTTCTAAATAAAGCTCATTTGTAATATTCAGATCAAGAATTACTACTCCATGCTCTCCAACAGTTGCGGTACCACCACCTTTGCTCAAAGGCTCTAAAGCAAGAGTATATTCCTCATGCTCAAGAATCTCTTCAGCAATCGTAATTACGCCAGCATCATTCTTCCACTCTCCTGCCTTATTTGCAGCTATTATATCCTTCATTTTATGAGGAAGTCTTTTGCCAAGTATTGGGAAATTAATAGCAAGCTTAAGAACTGCATGTTGCTCTAAGTTGCTGCTATATATAACCTCTTTTACATTAAGCTCGTCCCTAATAAGCTCCTCAAATTCAGCAATATTGCCATGAGTTTTCATAACTATATTGATAGAAGCAAGTGGCTGTCTTACCCTAATATTTTCGGTATTACGAACAAAAAGACCAGCTTGACAAATATCAAGTATCTTATCCATATCCTCAACTAAAGCATGATTTACACTAATCAGATCTTCTGCCGGAAACTCTCTTAAATGCACGCTATCATCAGTCATATAAGCCTTATCCGCTTGCAATCCTTGATATATAGCTTCAGAAAGTAACGGAACAATAGATGACATTGCGATACTCATATGATGTATACAGGTATAAAGCGTATCATAAGCGCTTTTTTTATCAGGGGTTTTTAACGATTCCCAAAAACGTACACGACTTCTTCTTATATACCAGTTATTAAGCACCTCAAAAAAGCCTGAAATAGCAGCATAAGCAGACTGAGAGTCATATTTATCCATTGAGGTTTTTATAGTATTTATTGCGATCTGCAATTTTGAAAGAATATATTGATCAAGTAAATTTTCAGAAGAATAATTCACTTCACCCATTATCCCATCAGCATTAGCATACATAGTATAGAAGTGATACGCATTCCAAATAGGCTTTATATGAAGACGCAGCGTATCAAAAACTAACTTCCCCTCCTTGTCAATCAAAAGGTCTTGCCCTTGAACTATTGTTGAAGAAAGCATAGTCCACCGAAGAGCATCAGCACCATATTTAGCAAATAAATCCATAGGATCAGCATAGTTATTGAGCCTCTTAGAAAGCTTTTGCCCTGTAGAATCAAGAACAACACCATGGCATTTACAATTTAGGAAAGGCGGACGGTCAAAAAGAGCAGTAGAAAGAACCATCAAAGTGTAAAACCAACCCCTTGTTTGAGCAACATATTCAGCAATAAAATCAGCTGGGAAATGGGTTTCAAACCACTCTTTATTTTCAAATGGATAATGCACTTGAGCAAAAGGCATAGAGCCACTTTCAAACCAACAATCAAAGACATCTTCAACCCTACGCATCATTGATTTTCCGGTTGGATCATCAGGATTTGGGCGTACTAAATTATCAATAAAAGGTCTGTGTAAGTCTTTGATTTTCTGACCAAAATCTTTCTCAAGCTCCTCTATCGAGCCATAAACATCAATCCTAGGATATTTAGGATCATCAGAGCGCCAAATTGGTATAGGCGTACCCCAAAAACGATTACGACTAATTGACCAATCCCTGGCATTTTCAAGCCATTTTCCAAAAAGACCATTTTTAACATATCCAGGAATCCAGTTGATTTGCTGGTTAAGCTCAACCATACGATCCTTGATCTCAGTTACTTTCACATACCATGAAGGCACAGCCTTGTATATAAGAGGCGTATCCGTTCTCCAACAATGAGGGTAATTATGTAAATATTGCTCGGTCTTAAGCCAAAGCCCCTTTTCTTTAAGCTTTATAATGATTGGGTCATTTGCATCAAAGACCTGCATCCCTTCAAAATCTGGCACTTCACTTGTAAATTTTCCAGCATTATCCACAGGGCAAACAAGCTCTATCTTATACTGCTGACATAACGCCTGATCATCCTCACCAAAACCAGGAGCCATATGTACAACGCCTGTACCATCACCTTCCACAACAAAATCTGCTGCAAAAACACGAAATGAATTTGGATGATCTTTAAAATAATCAAAAAGCGGCTCATAGCTTAGCCCAATAAGATTTTCCCCAGAGAAGCTATTTACTACTTGATCTTCAGCAACTCCAAGCTCTTTTGCATATTTTTTCACAGCAGAAGATGCTAGTATAAAGCATATTTCATCCTTAATCACATAGCTATAGCTCATATCGCTAGATACAGCCAGCGCAAGATTTGAGGGTAATGTCCATGGTGTAGTAGTCCAAGCAAGAATTCTATATTCCTTAACAGACTCAGGAGCACCTTTGGGAATATCCTTCAGGCGGAATCCAACAGTTACAGCCTTATCAGCTCTCTCGCGGTAAGAATTATCAAGTCTTGTTTCAAAGTTAGAAAGAGGTGTTTCACACGCCCAAGAATAAGGCATAACACGCATAGATTCATATACAAGCCCCTTCTTATACAGCTCCTTAAAACCCCAAAGGACTGACTCCATGAATGATATATCCATAGTCTTATAAGAATTCTTAAAATCAACCCAACGCGCCTGACGAGTAACATATTTTTCCCATTCATCAGTGAATTTCATAACTGATGTACGGCAGGTATCATTAAATTTCTCAATACCATAATCCATAATGGCCATACGGCCAGAAATACCGAGCTCCTTTTCAGCACCCATTTCCGCAGGAAGACCATGACAATCCCACCCAAACCTACGCTCAACTTTCTCACCAAGAGTAGTATGATACCTGGCATAAGTATCCTTCACAAAACCACTAAGCAAATGACCATAATGAGGCAGACCATTAGCAAATGGAGGCCCATCGTAAAACACATATTGCTTACTTCCACCTTGAAACTGATCTACTGATTTTTTAAAAGAATCCTTATCCTTCCAATATTCAAGAACCTTTTGCTCTAAGTCAGAAAAATTAGGATTGGGAGTTACTTCTGTGTATTGTCTATTTGTCATTAATTTATATCCGCTTTAAAAACGCGGTATTATAACATAAATCCTGTACTATGATCAAGTTTTTGCTATTAATAAATATCTTCACTTACTCTTTAGAAAGACTAGATCCCGAAGTACTCCGTTCTGAAGTTATCTGTTCTGCAAAGTTTTTCTTTTCTTCTTTTGGCGATGGTGTAAGAGTTCTCTTAATCTTAGCTAAGAAACCCTTAGGTTCTTGTCCAGACCTAGAAGAATCAGCAGAAGAAGGACGAGTAACCTGATCAGTAAAACGTTCTGGCATTTCACTATAATCCGCCTCTGTTACGCCTAAATCATTCATCGTTTTTTGAAGAGTTTCAAAATACCGTTTTGGATTAGTAGTACCAACCTCTGGGTTAAATGAACGTAAACCATTTTTCATGCAATTTAATATACGAGATGCTGGCTCTCTTTGTATTTCTTTATCCAGGTTTTCGTATAAGTCATGCGACTCTGCAGCATGAGTGAATTTTTGGGAAAAATTATTCTCTGTAATCTCTGCGCTATTCTCAGAGATAGTACTAGCAACTGCAAGCCTTTTTTCTTGTTCTTTTACAAGACGCTCCAAGTCTTCTAAGTCCTCATATGGAGGTGTTTGAGTTCTCATATCTGCGATATCTGCACGAACTATACTCTGCAACTCTTTTTGTTGATCTTCTAACTCTTTCATTCCAAGCTTATGCATTAATGGAATTACCACCCCAATTCCAGCAGTGGTAGCTGCTGGAGCAGCATGCATAGCCGCTGTTAGTATTGCTTTAGTAGCACCTACTCCAGCAGCCGCCACCCTAGCATCCAAAGCCTTTTGAGAACTAATACGATCTTTTATATCACCTTCGGAGACAATATGTCCATGTTCGCTAGCAAAATATTTTTCTGCAGCAAATGGAGCGAATTCTTTCAAAGTATTAACATGCTCTACTGTCTTATTACGAAGCATTTGGTATTCAACCAACAAAGAAAATTCTTTTGCATCACGGGCCGCATCTTGCATCGCGCTACCTTTAGCGTACAAACCATAACCTAAAAGAGCTGATGCTGCTATCAAAGAAACACCACCCGTTATAGGCGCAGAGACTGTACCCGCTGCTGCAACACCAACACTAAAAAACGCACTCCCAACTCTAGCAGCAAAATCCGTAGCTTTAGCCATAGAACTAGGAGAATCCAAATCTTCTTCTTTAATATCAGCAAAATTTCTTCCGATAGGAGCAGGACTCAGAATTGAGGAAGGCGAAGCACTATTTCCAGACTTATATCCACTAGAAGCTTCTCTACTCAAACCAGATGAAGAGGACGAAGACGAAAGAGAAGAAGAGGGAGAAGGAGAAGAAGCGCTATTACTCATCCCATTCTCTACTGGTATAAACTCCTTTGTCTCATCCATAGAGGAGATTTTAGTTGTTACAGCCTCTTTGCTGTAAAATGTCGGAGGATGAATCTTAGGAATATCATTCTTTCTCAATAACGAATCAGACTCATCTAGCCCACTACCCTCTCTATTTCGAACACGACCCCAAACATTATCATCCCTCGCATCCATAACCAATTGATCTGAAACATCGCCTGTTTTCTTTTCAGAATTAGGATACACACTATCCACCATATCTCTTAAAGCAATTTGCGAAATACTTGCATTTATTTTATTAACTTTATTAATCAATAATGGTTTAAGCTCTTCATAAGAAGGAGTTTTTTGAATAATTTCTTGAAGTTCACGTAAATCCTGCATTAGACCCTTCAATTCCCTAGAAGTAGGATCAGTTCCAGAATCACGAACTTTAGTACTAGATAAACCTTCTATTCTCTCAATATCACGCTGCGCTAAATAATCCAACATAGCAGGGATTGTATGATCTACAAAGTCCTGAGCATGTCGAATTTTGTTATCAACATGAGAATGCACCAATGTTTCAACAGCAAGATTTATTTCGTGAGCAAAACTCTCAAGATTGCTTACATTTGAGCTAGAATTAGCCCTTGGAGCCTGAGCCTCACGGGATTCTGCTGAAGGCAAAGGGCTATATTTGGTTTTTTTAGTCATAATTGGTAGTGCCTTAATAAATTATTAAAACTATATACATACCTAAGTTGATACCTAAATCTTATTCTAGTCAAACTATATTTGAAAGATTATAAGAAAACTCTGTATATAGTGTAGCAATAAGATCTACTCCGGTAGCAAAATTTCCCTCTTACCAGAATGACTTGGCTCGGAAACAACCCCATCCCGCTCCATACGCTCTACAATAGTTGCGGCTCTATTATACCCTATGCGTAGGCAGCGCTGAATATAGCTAGTGGAAACCTTACGATCTCTCTTTACAATTTGCACAGCCTGATTGTATAAAGACTCCTCATCGTCACCATCAATATCCCCTGAACTAACTGAATCTGATTCTTCAGCTTCTGTAACACTATTTATATAAGCCGGAGAGCCTTGAGACTTTAAGAATTTTGCTATACGCTCCACCTCCCTATCATCAACGAAAGGTCCATGAAGCCTCGAGATAGAGGACGTGCTACTAACATAAAGCATATCACCCATACCAAGAAGCTGCTCAGCCCCCTGCTCTCCAAGTATCGTTCTACTATCAATTTTAGATGTTACTTTAAAGCTAACCCTACTAGGAAAATTCGCCTTAATAACACCAGTAATAACATCCACAGATGGTCTTTGCGTAGCCATAATAAGATGAATGCCCGCAGCACGAGCCATCTGCGCAAGACGTTGTATCGAAGTTTCAATATCCTTACCCGCAACTAGCATTAAATCTGCCATTTCATCCACAATAACTACTATAAAAGGAAGAGGCGTCATATCTATTGGCATAGATTCATAAATAGGCTTCCCCGTCTCTGGATCAAATCCTGTTTGAACAGTTCTTTCTATCACTTCTCCTGAAGCCTTAGCTTCCGCTATTCTAGCATTATATCCAGCGATATTACGGACATTTAAATGAGACATAAGCCTATATCTATTTTCCATTTCTCTCACAGCCCATTTAAGAGCTATCACAGCCTTACCAGGCTCAGTAACTACAGGAGTCAGAAGATGAGGAATATCTTGATATACAGAAAGCTCAAGCATCTTAGGATCTATCATTATAAACTTACAAGTATCAGCCGTATGCCTATAAAGCAGCGATATAATCATTGCATTTATAGCCACAGATTTTCCAGAGCCAGTAGTTCCAGCGACAAGCAAATGAGGCATCTTAGCTAGATCCACGACAGCTGGAGCACCTCCTAAATCCTTCCCTAATATTATTGGCAAAGAAAGATGTGCATTATTATATTCCGAGGTATTTATTAACTCTCTCAAGCTAAAAAACTGTCTTTGTCTATTTGGAATCTCTATTCCCAAGGCATTTTTACCAGGTATTACGGCAATACGAGTAGAGATTGCGCTAATTGATCTTGCAACATCATCAGCAAGCCCTATCACCCTAGAAGATTTTGTTCCAGCTGATGGTTCAAATTCATACAATGTTACAACTGGTCCTTGCTTAATGCCAAGCATAGTACCGCGCACACCAAAATCTCCAAGAACAGACATTAAAACGGCTGCACGTTCCTCTAGTTCTGCTGAAGTTTCTAGAATAGTTTTTGTATCTTTATAAGGATCAAGTAAATCTATCTCAGGAAGATTATACTTATTGCTAGCTGAAGTATCAAACCTTTGTATATTTGTAGCCTTTGTTTTTCCCAACTCATCATTCATCGGTTCAATATTCATAAAAGATTTTCCTACTACCATGGAAGGACGAGGATTGGATGAAACAAGTGGCAGCTGTTTCTCTTGAGTTAAAAATGATGGATTAACCTTATTAAGATCATTAGCAACTTCAGATTTTTTTGCCAAAAACTTAGGCATAGCAGGAATTAAGTTTTTAATCGAAAATCCGATAGAAGTATTTACGCTAGTTTTAGCTCTAATACTAGACAATCCATGAAATACAACCCATAAACTATTTAAAAAATTATACAAACTATATCCAGAAGCCCATACAAATAGCATTAACCCTAAAACAAATGTTATAACAGGAGCTATTGGTCCCACAAATTTGGCATAATGCATTACAAATGAACCAACTATACCACCAAAAGCAATATGTGATATTTTTAGATTGATGAATGCAGCGCTCCCAGAAAATAGAATAACCGCTATGATTCCTAGAATAATTCGTATTGACCAGAATGTAATATTGCCATTTTGCCATAAAACTCTTGCCCATAAAAGAACCAGGAGAACGAAGCTATAAGATCCAGCTCCAAATAATTGAAGTAAAAAATCCGCACAAACACTCCCTGAATATCCCATTAAATTAGATATATATTCATCACTATAACTATTCCAAGAAGGATCATCAGCATCATATGAAGAAAGACTAAGTGCTAGAAAAAGCGCTAATGCAAATTGAATGATAATTTGCACACGATAATCTCCCAAAATTTTTAGAATCAAACGCATATTATTTTACTATATTTACAGTCAATTATTATCGTGTATTAGAGCTAGTTTAGCAAGTATAATGTCCTTATTTACTAAATCATTTGACTATATTACAACAAAAAATATATAAAACCCCAATGAAACAATCATTAGACTGTTATTTTTGTTTATTAAACGATAGCATTTATATTTATAAAGTAAATAATTACGGATATACAAATGTCACATCATATAAAAGCTAATTTTCTTTACTATATTCTGGAATCCATGAGGGCTAATTTTTCACCAGTAAGGCAAAATATTATAGCTGGGTTAGATTGGTATGAGAATGAATATAATCCTGTTTATCATACTAATTTTGCTCAAACTATGCGTGCAGTTCTTGAGATAATGGAACGTATGACTAGAAAATACGAGAAGCCAGAATTCTCAATTAAACATGCAACAGTAAATGATAAAACATATCCAATAGAGCAAATTACAGTTACCAAAAAACCATTCTGTAATTTGATTCATTTTGACAAAAAGGAATATACAGGAAAGCAGCCAAAACTTCTTATAGTTGCGCCAATGGCTGGGCATCACGCAACTTTGCTCAGAAGCACTGTACAAGAAATGCTTTCTTATTCTGATGTATACATAACAGATTGGATAGACGCCTCTCAAGTCCCATTATCATCTGGTTCTTTCAATATGGATGATTTTATAGATTACACAATAAGTTTCATAAATAAACTAGGCCCTGATCTTCATGTTATGGCAGTATGTCAACCTACAGTTCCAGTTCTTGCAGCAACTGCAATACTTTCCGAAGAAAAAAGTAAAAATGTACCATTATCTCTTACTTTGATGGGAGGACCTGTCGATGCCAGAAAAAATCCAACCGCCCTAGGAGAATTCGCATCTGAAGCTAGTGATGAATGGTTTGAACAATTCACTATAACACAAGTTCCACCAAATTATCCAGGTTCAGGAAGGCTTGTATACCCTGGCTTTCTGCAATTAATGGGATTTATGAGTTTGAACTGGAAAAGACATATGGATTCGCATATAGATATGTTCAAAAATCTATTAGTTGAAGAAGATTCTGAAGCTGACAAACAAAAAGCATTCTATGATGAGTTCCTTTCTGTAATGGATCTACCAGCCGAATATTTCCTTCAAACAATAAAAGAAGTATTTCATAAATTTTCTTTGGCCCGTGGAAAGCTTGTTTCACGCGGACGTCATGTTGATACTACATCAATAACCAAATCTGCAATATTTGGAATCGAAGGCGAGAAAGATGATATTGCTGGCATAGGCCAAACCAAAGCTTCTTTAGACATTTGTACTGGCGTTCCTGATGGTAGAAAAAAATATCTCTTGCAGCCAGGAGTAGGACATTATGGCATATTCAGCGGTAGTGTATTCCGCAAACAAATAGCACCGCAAATAGGCGAATTTATCAAGAAATATAATTGATAGTCTCACGTGAATAATGCCTATTAGGGCGTAGATTTAACGCCCTTAAGCTCCAAATATCACTTATTCCAGCTTTCGCTATGGCATGATTTGGCTCATTACAAAGTCGTAGTATCACACGAAGCAGAAACATCCCCATTTTCACCTAATATTTGCACGATATCACAATCTACACCTTTCTTCTCATGCAAATAATGTCCCCAACAATCTACCAACTCCTGATCGGTATAGCACTCATGTGTGAAAACTTCATGTGCTTCGGCAAGTTTAACCACACATTTATCTAAAGCATCACATATTTTTTTTATTAATGGATCAATAGGCTTTTGAGATAGTTTTTCAAACTTAGAAACATTAAATTTAGCCATTAGTTCTTTTAGTTCTTCTAATAACACCTGATCATCTATATCCCTTGCTATTCCTTCACCCATTCTATCAATCTTAGACTGAGAATATTGAGCTTTCGTTTTTAGAAATTCATACACATTTTTCATTTCTCCGCCAAGTATTGAATTAACTTCTTCTTCACTAATTACCATTTCTATTAATTCATATACATTTAGGGATTCTGTAGGAATAAAACCTACCCTAATGACATATTCTGGATATTCTGTATGATGCCTGGATATGATATCACATGCTATAGATATTGTAGCGAAGTGTCCGATATCTTGACCTTCTAAAGACTTCTTTATCCCTTCCATCAAGATCGTTTTATCTAAATCTTTTTTATCAATAGCACATACACTTCTATGATTCATGAAAATTAGATCCATTATATTATCTTCTCCACCCGAACCTAAGAACACTCTTTTGAATTCAGAAAAAGAAAGAGTCAATGTTCTACTAACATCGATATTTACAGATTTTAAAAAATCTCTAGGAACAATAGATTTAGTAGATTCTGTTTCCAAAGCTATAAAAGATAAATCATGGTCATGATGCTCAATAAAACTTCTAACTTTCGCTTTATCAAAGGCTGAATCTTTTACTCGTAGCAAATCCACAGAGAAAGGTTGCGTATGATACATAGTATCACCTTCGTTGGATAATTTATGCATTACATCTATTAATCCTGTAACTTTACTATAATCAAGTTTTGACAAATCGGATATTTGATAAGTCAAAACCTCTCCTCCTGATACGCCTTTTATAACCATATCTCTTATCAAATGCGGAATAGAACCTAATGCAACATGCTCTTCCGAATCATTTGGTTCTATTCTGTTTAAAAGCGCCAATTCTATAATAGTCTTAGGATCATAATCCTTATGTAATGGATAAGATCTAAAAGCGTTACGTATTGGCGCAGCTGCTAAACTTGATGAAGGATCGGATGTCGTATAAAGAACTGAACCTTCTGGAAGTAAATTAACATCACACTGAGCCATGCCAGAATAACAAGAAGACATCAATATATTAAATTTGGTATTTGGCAACTTAGCCTTCATAGCAGAAAATAAATCTGATGTTTTTAGGAATGAGCTATTGTTTACATAATTATCAATAGAAAACTCTAATACATGCTTGCCTCCCAAAACGCTTCCATGACTCAATAAAAACACGTCCAATTCTGGCGTTTGTGGATCTATTGAACTTAAAGAATTTAAGAAAGCCTTATAAGGATTGTTATCATTATTCACAATCAATCCACCAGTTATTTTTACACCACTCTCTAGAGATAATTTTTTTGATGCCAAAATTATAGGCTTTGAATCAGTTCCAGAAGTGCTTCTTAAATGATTTATTCTAGATAAAAAATTCAAAATAGCAGTAGGACTTACAATCATACTTCCTTTAGTATTATCAAAATTCGCAAATAATAATTGTTTAGACATAATTAACACAATACTTTATAAAAATTTATTTAAAATAAAAAATATTAAAGTTTTTTGACAAAGTCAAGATTTATCATTCCTCTGGCGGCATTGCTAAATAACGATTGGTATCAGGTGTTTATTAGAGTAGCATCAAAGAATCTACGATCATTCCGAAGGATTTGCTATATCTTTTGGTTTTACGGTGGAATCTTGCAAGATAATGTCTAATAAGCGAATTGAATGATTCAACTAGAGGGGTTTCGGCCTTAGTTGTGGTGTGCTTTTTTGAAATTTTATACTTTGAATATGCATCATATCCATCAGTGCAAAGATACTCTATATTATACCTGCGCTCCAGTTTC
>JBEAVG010000067.1:0-2781 GCA_041161045.1 Pseudomonadota bacterium | reverse complement strand
GGCTAAAAGCAATTTGGCGTCTTCTATGTCCTTAAATGGCTCAACATTCCAAGCATATTTAGTATTGCTTTTTAAGTCTTCAAGCCTTTGATTCATCCCAGATATTTGCGATGTAAGATTCTCGATTTGCTTTTCAAGCTTTGGTGTGGGTTTGTCTCTTGCTGCTTCTTTTGCTTCTGCGAGCTTTGCTTGCAACAGATCTATTTTTAGCGCAAGCTTTGCTGCTTCCTCTGTCATAGCAGATTTCCAACTATCACCTTGAGCAAAAAGTATATTTTTAAGAGCTGAGATAAATTTATATGTAACTTTCATGAAGCATCCGACCAGTAAATTAAGTTGCTACATCATAGAGCAAAAGTTAATTCTTGTCAATGTTTTTACTCTGTTTCTATAATAACAGGCGTGTGATCTGATGGTTTTTGGTTGGATCTAGGTTCTTTATCTATAAATGCGTTTTTTAAGAAATTTGATAGGGTGGAGTTTCCTAATAAGAAATCAATCCTCATACCATGATCTTTCTGGAATGCCCCAGCTCTATAATCCCACCAACTATATTCCTGAAGATCATTATTCTTAAGCCTAAAAAGATCTATCCAACCATTGTTAAGAAGCTTTCTAAAAATTTGTCTCTCTCCTAAGGTGAAACATGTTGAATTTTCTAGATCTTTTGGGGAATATACATCTATGTTGAAAGGAGCAATGTTAAAATCACCACCAATTACGATATTTTCATCATAATTTTTGATTGATTCTAAATAATTGGTGAGAGCTTCAAAGAACTTAAATTTGAGCTCAAATTTATCACTTCCTACTTCTCCGCCATTGGGTACATAAACATTTATTGCTCGCAAATAACCTATCGGAGAATCCATAGAAGCTTCAATAAATCTGGCTTGCTCTGGACATGGATTATTAGGAAAATCTTTTTTAATTTCATCTATTTTATATTTAGCTAGTATAGCAACACCATTATAGGTCTTTTGTCCGGAAATTGCATAATTATAAGGAAGATGAGAGAATGCGTCGTGTGGAAAAGCATCTTCTTCGCATTTAAGCTCTTGAAGCATCAGAATATCGGGAGATGCGCTTTCAATCCACTTTGTAGCAGAATCAATTCTGGCTTTAATTGAATTTACATTCCAGGAAGCTATTTTCATTTGAATTTAGGCTAAATCTCTTCCATTCAAAGGCCTACGCACGCAAGGCGTTCTTTCCCAAGAATCCTGAGTTTCTGTGGATACGCATGGACTACGCATTTCATAAGGCGGTTTAGGTGCGCATGAGGATAAAGAAAAAAACAAAAATGATAACACAAAAAGTAATCTGATCATTAGTACCTTGAAAGATATTTGAAACTCAAATCTACCAGAGATGGTATTGTCAATTCGAAGAAATATCAAGATAGTTCTTGTTAGATATATTATACATGGTTATCGATTTGCTAATTTTATCACAGTGTTAAATCAAGATGAATCGAAAATTTATTATAAGCTATCTGTATTCTTTTAGGCCTATGCATATCTCATAAAGCTTCTCAGAATATTGCGCTTTGCTTAAGTAAGGACTGATGTTACTTATAGAATTAAGGGCTTCTTTTGTTGTTGGTAATTTTTCACATATTTCTATCACTTGCTCATCTGAAGCAAAAAATCTTCTAGGTATATCGAGCTTTCTTGCGCATTCTTCTCTAAAAAATCCTATAATTTTCAGCCGTTCCATAAAAATTTGGTTTTGGCCGTGTCTGTGTCTTATCCTCTTCCACGCATTATCGCTAATGGCATTATATAGCTTTGGATCTAGAAGCAGTTCGTATGTGGCTACATCTAGCTTTGCCCATAGATCTTTTTCGTGAATAATTTTAGTAAAATGCTCATATATTTGGTGAAGATATTTTACATCTATTGCTGCATATTCTAACATATTTTTTGTTAAAGGGCGTTTTAGCCAATTTGTATCTTGCAAACTTTTATCAAGCTCTATATTGCAAATGGTTTTACATAATTCCGCATAGCTTTCGGTTCTAGAAAAACCGCATATACCGGCGGCGATTTGGGTATCAAAAATATTATTGGGCATCACGCTAAAAAGATGATTTAGCAATTCTATATCTTGTCTGCCGGAGTGTATGATCTTAATTGCATTCGAAGTTGCTATTTTTTTCCACAAAACAGAAACGTCTGCTGCTATAGAATCAATCACATATATATCATTTCCAAAAGCTAATTGAATGAGAGATAGTTTTGCATAGTAAGTGTTTCTTCTAATGAACTCAGTATCTATTGCTATATATTGTGCACTTGTTACTTTCTCATCAAGTTGAGTAAGTTTTTCATTGATATCAATGAAATTAATCATTGTTTTTATCCTTTTTTTCTTGTTTTTCTTCTCCTATAGCTTTTCTACGTCTAAGATTTTTTTTCAAAGCTTCGGATAGTTCTTCCAGGTTTTTTTTAGGTTTAGGGGTTTTTGTTTCTTTTTTCATATAGCGTAATCTTCCCAATTCTCTCTTACTTTTACAAAGAGAAACAGATGGGCTTTTATTCCTAAATCTCTCTCAATATCAACCCTTGCATCTGTGCCAATTTTCTTTATCATTAGACCTTTATTACCTAAAATCATAGCCTTATAATTTGCTCTACTTACGATAATTACTTGATGAATTTTTGCTGAGCCATCTTTCTGATTTTCCCAAGATTCGGTTTCAACAGTGAGGTTGTATGGAAGTTCTTGTTGGAGGTTTAAAAATAGTTTTTCACGTGTGATTTCTGAGGCTAAGAATCT
>JBEAVG010000061.1:0-6002 GCA_041161045.1 Pseudomonadota bacterium | reverse complement strand
ATTCTGATGCTATAGGTAAATATTTATTTGATGCAAATTTTGCGTTAAAGAAAATAGAGGAAAAAAGATCGCGTAGTGACAACATATTAAATGAGTTTCAAAAATTAACAGCAAGGTACGGATATTTTGAAGCGCAAAACGCACTTCATAGTGAGGTTTATAAGAGATGTTACGATATTTGTGAGCATACAGCGAAATTTATAGAACATAATGATCAAGCTGATGAGGTTGCTTCTAGAGCATTTAAAATGATGGCTCTATTTTCTCCAGACCCTTTGACTGAAAACGTTGCGGATACTGCAATTGCAATTTGTAATAATATTGATAACTTTTGTAAAAAGGCAAAAGTTACCAGTAAGACTCCTATTCATGATACTTTGATGCATGATCTGCCTGAATATCATCCTAGCACTCCTGAATTTAACTTTCCTGGATGGAAATCACAATTAGGCAATCTGGGGATGGATTTAGTACGTAATTTTAGTGATGTTCCAAAGATAGAAAGGATAATTAAAGCTGATGCTGTTTTGACTACAAATTATCCAGATGGTTTCCCGCGTGACAAAAATTCTTTTGGTTATTTATTATCTAAGGCTAAATATGACCGTTATGAAGAAAATCCTGAATTTGGAAAAATATTCAAATCCTATAATGCGCCTGAAGAAATGTTTAATCGTGCTTTGGATTTGATGCGAGATGGCGCGCTTAAGGTTGATGCATCTAGGAAAGGGCTTTTGCCTAAAGATCAAGATAGCATACCAGATATTGCTTTAAAAGTGGCTGGTAAAGATGATCTTTATCTAGTCAAGTTGCCTTCTCATGACCCTAGAGCTTTAATTTTAGGTCAGATAACAGGTTGTTGCCAATCTGTTAGTGGGCATTCTGAAGAATGCGTAATTGACGGTGTTAATTTGCCTAATAATGGTTTTTATGTTTTTGTAGATGGGAAGAAAGGTTTTGATCCAGAAAAGATAGATTGGGAGAATTTAGAGCGAAAGGCTAAAATTGTTGGGCAATCATATGTTTGGCGTGGAAAAGATGGAGCTCTGACTTTGGATTCTCTAGAGGTCTTGGGATCTTTTAGAGATAAGATAAATGTTAAGGATACCATGGAAGCATTAGGTAAGGAGTTAAGTCAGAAGCATCAAGAAATACCTCGTATTACCTTAGGAATGGGGGGTGGAACAGGGGGTGTATTGGGTGCCCAAATAAATAAAGACCATGGATTGCGACAGACTCCTTCTCCAGAATCTATGATGGAAGGTCGTATGTATGGTGATTCAAAACGGCAATATGAGGTTTATGTATCGGAGAGCACAAAAGCAGCGAGAGTTTCTTTCTCAGAAAAAGTACAAGATATTGACAACAATATTATAACATCTCAAGCTCAAAGTGATTTCTTAATTGCATTCTCGCAAAACCACCCAGATATGAATTTAAATGATATTCCTAATAGTTTACTAAAAGATCATTTTGTTCGAAATGAAGGATATGATACAGAAAAGGTGCAGCAGATATATTCTGATATTCTATCAATTCCATCTGAAAAAAGAGATATCTGTGCAAAAGGTTGTGCAAAAGGTTGGTGGAAAATAAGTGATCTAAAAGTTTTACCTGAAGATAAATTTAGGCAAGTTACTTCTGATGGTGCAATAGAGGGGTATAAAGCAGGATTCTGGGATAAGGAGTATATACAGAATTTACCAGAAGATAGATTTGAGAAAATTACTTCTGATGGTGCAATAGAGGGGTATAAAGCAGGATTCTGGGATAAGGAGTATATAACAGGTTTAACTTCGGAACAATCTGAGAGAGTTACTTCTAATCAAGCGATGAATTTGTATGAAGAAGGATTTTTTGACAAAGAGTATGTAAAAGATTTAACTCCCGAACAATTCAATCGTGTTATTTCTCGTGTTTCAACAGAGGGTTATAGAAATGGATGGTGGGATAAGGATTATATAACAGGTTTAACTTCCGAACAATATAAGAGAGTTACTTCTTACAAATTAATAGAGGGTTATAGAAATGGATGGTGGGACAAAAATTATGTAGCGGGTTTAACTCAAGAGCAATTCGATAGAATTACTTTTGCTAAAGCAAGGGATGGTTATGTAAATGGATTGTGGGACAAAAATTATGCAACACGGTTAGCTCAAGAACATGAAATAGTTACTTCAGGTTTAACTCCCGAACAATTCGATCGTGTTATTTCTCGTGTTGCAACAGAAGGTTATGTAAAAGGATGGTGGGACAAGGATTATCTAACAGGTTTAACTCCCGAACGATTCGATAGAGTTACTTCTTACAAAGTAATAAATGGTTATAGAAATAAATGGTGGACAATAAGTGATATAAAAGCTTTAACTTCTGAACAATTAGAGAGAGTTACTTCTGATAAAGCGCTAGATGGTTATGCTAAAAAATGGTGGACAATAAGTGATATAAAAGCTTTAACTCCCGAACGATTCGATAGAGTTACTTCTGATAAAGCACTAGATGGTTATGCTAAAAAATGGTGGACAATAAGTGATATAAAAGCTTTAACTTCTGAACAATTAGAGAGAGTTACTTCTGATAAAGCGCTAGATGGTTATAGAAATAAATGGTGGACAATAAGTGATATAAAAGCTTTAACTCCTGAACAATTCGGCAGAGTTACTTCTCTCGGGGCAATTCATGGGTATAAAGAAAAATTCTGGAACAAGGATTATATAGCAGCTTTAACTCCTGAACAATTCGGCAGAGTTACTTCTATAAAGGCACGGTTGGGATATGCGGCAAAAATATGGACAGTAAAAGAGCTAGATGATTTAACTCCCGAACAATTCAAGCAAGTTATTTCTCCTGAAACGATAGCAAGATTGAAGAGTGGGATGAGCTTTCAAGACTATTTGAGGGAAATTTCTCCTCCGGCTGCAGAGGCTGCTGTTGCTAGACCTGCATCACCAAGAAGTTTTGCGGAAAGGGTGCAGAATGGCCGCGCTAATGGACAGCTTGGTAGGGTGTAACAGGTGTATTTTACCGTTTTGCAATAGACTCAAAGATAGATTACAATGGCAAATTATCGTGTTTTTTCCAAGGTAATTCTACTTTTTTGTTTCTAAGGAATCTTAGCGCTTTGCAGATGTGCCATCTGGTATTTTGTGGGTTTATTATATCGTCTAAATAACCTCTAGATGCCGCTACAAATGGGGATGTTACAGTTTCTTTATATTCTTTGATTTTCTGTTGTTTTTCATCTGGTTTGTCAGCTAAATCTTTAAAAATAATCTCAATAGCACCTTCTGCTCCCATTACTGCTATTTCAGCATCGCTCCATGCATAATTCACATCACCACGTAAATGTTTAGAATTCATCACAATATAAGCTCCACCATATGCTTTGCGAGTGATAACTGTTATTTTAGGCACTGTAGCTTCGGCGTAAGCATAAAGTAGTTTCGCGCCATGCTTAATGATCCCGTTATATTCTTGATCTGTGCCAGGAAGGAAGCCTGGAACATCAACAAGTGTTATAAGTGGAATATTGAATGCATCACAAAAACGAATAAATCTTGCGGCTTTACGAGACGCGTCAATATCCAAACAGCCAGCAAGATGCATAGGTTGATTCGCAATAATTCCAACCGTCCTGCCTTCCAGATAGCCGAATGCTGTAATAATATTCTTAGCGAAGTCAGGCTGTAATTCAAAGAAGTATCCTTCGTCAACTATACGCTCTATGAGCTCTTTCATGTCATAAGGCTTATTCGGATTGCTAGGAACAAGAGTTGTAAGAGACATGTCTATTCTATCTGCAGGATCCTTGGTTGGCCTTATTGGTGTAAAATGTTTGTTTGAAAGTGGTAAAAAGTTTAGAAACTCTCTCATTGAGAGTAGGGCCTCAATATCATTAGAAAATGATAGATCTGCAACGCCGCTTTTTACCGTGTGAACGCTAGCACCACCAAGTTTTTCTTGAGAAACTTCTTCGCCAGTTACTGTGCGCACAACATCTGGGCCTGTTACAAACATATATGAAGAACCTTCCACCATGAATATGAAGTCTGTTAATGCTGGAGAATATACTGCTCCACCAGCGCATGGGCCCATTATCATAGAAATTTGTGGTACAACGCCTGATGCTCTAACATTACGTGTAAATATTTCTCCATAACCACCTAATGAATCTACTCCTTCCTGAATACGTGCACCGCCGGAATCGTTGATTCCAATTATAGGAGCACCAACGCTCATTGCCATATCCATAAGTTTGCAGATTTTTTTGGCGTGATATTCGCCTAGTGAGCCCCCAAGAACTGTAAAATCCTGACTATATACAAACACCAAGCGGCCGTTTATAGTGCCGTTACCTGTGACGACGCCATCGCCCATATAAGAGGATTGATCCATTCCAAAATTTTCACAACGATGCTCTACGAACATTCCTATTTCTTCGAAACTATCGGGATCCATCAGAACTTCAATTCTCTCACGTGCTGTTAGTTTTCCCTTTTTATGCTGTGCTTCGATACGCTTAGTTCCGCCACCAACCCTGGCTTCTTGTCTTTTATTTTCTAATTTATTAACCATCGTAAGGACCTGGTTTAGGTTTGTTTTGAGTGCCAATATCATAGACTAATTTAAATTAAATAACAAGGTAGTGCTGTTTTTTGTGCGCATGATAAATTTATCTTCATCTAGTTGTAATTATAGTAAAGAAATATAATTTTTAGTTGACATAATACTTAGTAGTGCTATTTTGCTTCGTGAATCCACTATTAACATAAAAATAAGAGGCAAAAATGACAAAAAAACCTGGTGAAAATAATCCAAATCAAGAAGAAAGATGTGATTTTGAGTTTGATCCTTCAGATCAAGATGATGTGCAATCACAAGCTGAAAATCATGATGCTGATCCAGAATTGCAAGAAGCTAGTGCTGCTGTAGGTCATGACAATGCATTAGAGTCTAACATTTCTGTTGGTACTCAAGAAGCGTCTTCCATACCATCTTCTCAGAATGTTTCTGAAATTGAACCTTCAGCTGACTATTCAGCGCATGTGGATTCTTTAGGGGAGCTTCCAAAACAGCATGACGAAGAATAGTTTTTCTTATCTTCTTTTGCGAAAGTCGGAGTTGGAATTTAGAAAATTAAAAACCTAGATTCCAACTTTGGTTCGAGTAAAGATATTATTCGCTTAAATTTGAATTGATTTTCTTTATGAATTTATGACATTAGTTAAGAGTTAGAATAATATTTTAAATAACTCTATCATCAAATATTTAATAAAAATTTATATTTCCTTTTCTTTTTTCTTGCGTAAGTAGAATTTTTATGCTAGATTGCACCCAATTGTTATTAAATATTTACTATATTGTAATTCGGGGGGGTGTTATGGCAAGGCAGCATGATTATATAGAGCAGGTTGATAAATTTATAGGTAATAAAATATATCAATTAAGGCTTGCAAAAGGGTTATCACGTCAACAACTATCAGATATGATAGGTGTGACGCATCAACAGTTGCAAAAATATGAAAAGGGAACAAATCGTATCTCTGCTGGAAGACTTGTTCTTATTGCGAGAGCTTTAGAAAAAACGCCAGAGTTTTTTTATAGTGGTTTTGAACAAGATGCTTTACCAGAAGAAAATACACAACATCAAAGGATGTGTATCGAAGTTTCTCGTAACTTTATGAAACTCCGCAATACAGAGCATCAAGCTGCTATTAATACTTTAATTAGATCTTTAGTTAAGGAAAGCGCCTAAGCATTAAATCCTAATCGGCATTTTTAGAATTTATATATGGGCTTATAAGACGAGTGTTTTTTCTAAAATCCATAGCTTACTAGCTCCATATATACGCTCCTGAGATATAATATATTCTTCGGGAATGCTTATGGTTTCGTTTTTTCCAGTTTCAATGCAGATAATAGCTTTTTCATTAAGCCAGTTTGATTTTGTTAGTGCAACTAGGGTTGAATCAACCATTTGTTGCATATAAGGTGGATCAATA
>JBEAVG010000011.1:0-2619 GCA_041161045.1 Pseudomonadota bacterium | reverse complement strand
GCTCATCTCCTACTACTCGTCTATTTTTGACAAGATACAGCAAATTTTCCCCTAGTATTTTTAGTTTTTAAGTTATTCTACTAGGGGAAATTTGCTTTAGTCTTAAACATAAAAACCTTATTAAATCGCCTCTGTAAGCATTTGGCGCATAAGACTAATTGATAGTTTTTAGTATATCATTAACTTCTGATGCGTTTTCAAGGCCATGATCGTAGAAAAAGCGAAGTTCGGGTGAGAATTTGAGTTGTATTTTAGATGTTACCAACCCTCTTAGATTGAATTTTTCTGCCTCTAAAGCTTCCATTAATGCTTTTTTAGATATATTTGAGTTAAATGGCATAACATAACAATTAGCTATCTTTAAATCCGCTGAGACTCTTACATCTGTTATTGTAATATTCGAATCAAATAGCATCTGATGCTTAACTTTGCCTTTTCGGAGTACATCTATCAGAGCTAATTTAATTAGCTCTGCGACTCTTAGCTGTCTATTTGATATATCTACAGTTTTCATGTAATTGTTCTTTTTTCTTCTACTCTTTCAAAAACTTCTACTGTATCGCCTTCTTTGATGTCATCATAATTTTCGAATGCTATACCACATTCAAATCCTTCGTTTGCTTCTTTCACATCGTCTTTAAAGCGTTTTAAGGTTTTTAGAGTTCCTTCATGTATAACAATATCATCACGCAGAAGTCTAACTCCGGCACCTCTTTTGATGACGCCTTTAGTAACGTAGGATCCAGCGATTTTTCCAACCTTAGTTATATTGAAGACTTGTCTAATTTGAACGGATCCAATATATCTTTCATGTATTATAGGAGTTAACATTCCGCTTACTATAGCTTTAATATCATCAACTATATTGTAAATTATTGAATAATATCGCATATCTACTTTTAATTTTTCAGAAAGATCAGCAGCAGCCCTAGAAGCTCTAACGTTGAACCCTATTACAAGTGCGCCAGAAGCATTAGCTAGCTGTATATCAGATTCAGTGATGCCACCAACTGCTGAATGTAGAATCTTTATTCGAACTTCATTATCAGTTATTTTAGCTATACTACCTACTATGGCTTCAATAGATCCTTGCACGTCAGCTTTTACTATTATCGATAGATCTTTTATATTTGAAGTACCAGATGCCCTTAAGAATAGGTCTTCTAATGTGCCTTTAGTAGCTGACAATGTCTTGGTGTCTTTTGTTTTACGAGCTCTATATTCGGTTATATCACGAGCTTGTTTTTCTGTCTGTACAACTGCGAATGGATCGCCAGCTAAAGGAGAAGCGTCCAGGCCAAAAATTTCTACAGGCTCAGAAGGAGTTGCTGTAGATACGTCCATGCCCTTATCATTTGCCATACGTTTTATACGTCCGAATGTTTCTCCGGCAACGACTATATCTCCGATATTTAGGGTTCCTCTTTGAACTAAAATTGTAGCTATCGGTCCTTTCCCTTTGTCTATCTTAGATTCTATAACTGTACCACTAGCTGTAGTATTAGCGTTGGCTTTTAGATCTGCCATTTCGGCTATTAGGAGAATTGCTTCTTCTAATTTATCCAGATTTTTCTTTTGGAGTGCCGATACTGGAACCATTATGATGTCACCACCAAGATCTTCGGATACTAATTCATACTGTAGTAAGTCGTGTTTTACTTTTTCTGGATTAGCGTCAGGTTTGTCTATTTTATTTATAGCGACTATGATAGGTACTCCTGCAGCTTTAGCATGATTTATGGCTTCTACTGTTTGAGGCTTTATTCCGTCATCAGCGGCTACAACTAGAATTACTATATCTGTAACTTTTGCTCCTCTCGTACGCATTTCAGTGAATGCTTCGTGACCAGGAGTATCTATGAATGTAATAGCTTTGTTACTTGGTAAAGTTACGCGGTAAGCTCCTATATGTTGTGTAATGCCTCCAGCTTCACCACTTACAACATCTGTAGATTTTAATGCATCAAGAAGTGATGTTTTACCATGGTCCACATGTCCCATTACTGTTACTACGGGAGCGCGAGGCGTTGTTGTTTTTGGATCATCTTCTATGATATTTAAGATGTTTTCTACGTCAGATTCTTGTACGCGTTTTACCGTATGTCCCATTGATGTTGCCACAAGCTCAGCGGTATCAGCATCAATTACGTGAGTAGCATTTGCCATAATACCAAGTTTCATAAGTTCGCGTACTACGTCAGCCGTTCTTTCTGTCATTCTGTTAGAAAATTCAGAAACAGTTATTGTTTCTGGAAGGATAACTTCTCTGTAAAGTTTTTCTTGAGAAGTCATATCCTGCATTTTTCTTTTTTCTTTTGCTCTAGCTCTTTTTATTGATGCAAGGCTTCTTGTCCTGATAGGGGAGTCATCTTGATCGCTATCCAGCATATGAAATATAGCTGTTTTATTGAGCTTTCTTGGTGTATCATTTTTTAATTTGGCTGCAGGCGTTTTATCGTCAAGTTTTTTTTCAACAAAATCAGGGTCTTCTGTTTTGTCTTTTAAAGCGTGGCCAACTTTTTTATAATTATCATGCTCTTTTGTATTAGTGTGGCTAAGATTATTAGAATCAGGTTTTTTTATAGGCTCTTCTGGGGTTTTTATCCCAAAATCAGATAA
>JBEAVG010000163.1:0-2564 GCA_041161045.1 Pseudomonadota bacterium | reverse complement strand
CTGGCATTATCTTGAGCTATCTCTGCACCTCTTCTGGCTATTGCTTGAGCGCTCTCAGAGGCAATTCTACCTGCTTCAGTTAAAGCTTCTGAGTTACGCTTTAGGTTATCAGAAAACTGAGAGAAATCAGGCATATTAAAATTTTTAAAACCTTGTGAAAAGGCTTCAAAATTCGCAAATTCTTTCATTTTGTCGTTGAAGAAGTTAAAACTATTATTCATAATTAGTACCGTGCTTAAGTTATTTGTTTCTTTAAGTATTCAAGGTAGCATCTTTGTGATTGAATTGCAATCATCAATTAAAAAATCAATGAGTTTTTTTGTGTTATAACTTATTAAGCACAGGGGGTATTTATTGTTTACAAGGAAAAATAAGAGTAACTGTTGTTCCTATATCTTTTTTACTGGTTATTTCAAAAGTTCCACCCATTAGTTCGGTAAGTTTTTTAGTGAGTGGAAGGCCTAGTCCTGTGCCATCATATTGCCTACTCATAGAATTATCTACTTGTCCGAAAGTAGAGAGAGCTTTGTGTATGTCTTTTTCCTCAATACCTATTCCTGTATCGATTATTTTTATACATACTACGTGTTTCTCACGATTTTGGATTGTAACAACGCTTATTTTTCCATTATTCTTTGTGAATTTAATTGAGTTCGATAGAAGATTTAGCACTGCCTGCTTTAGTCTTTTTGGATCTGCTGTAATAACTATATGTTCTGAGGATGTATCCTCTATAAGTTCAATATTTTTTTCTATAGCTTTAGGTGCTATTAGTCTCATGCTAGATCTGACTATTTTATTTATATCTACATCAACCATATCGACGTTTAATTTATCAGATGCGGCTTTCAGATAATCTAATATATCATTTATAACACTTAGCAAGTGCTTGCCAGCATGATGTATAGATGATATGTAGCTATCATGTTGAGACTTCTCTATATCTTTTCCATGTTCGGAAAGTATCATTTCTGAGAATCCTATTATGGCATTAAGTGGTGTTCTGAGTTCGTGGCTTACACCAGCTAGAAATTCTGTTTTTGCAGAACTTTCAGATTCTGCTCTAGCTTTTGCTTCTTCAAGAAGCTTGTTTACTCTAAGCTGTTCTGTTATTACACGTCTTGTGTAATATGTGTTATAAGCAACCATAATACAAAATATCAAAGCTAAAATTAGTAAAAGAGCTATGATTCTATGTTCTAGTCCCCATATTCCTTTTATTAAATTAGATGCATTTGTATATAGTACTACTACTGATTCTGTATGGCCTTGATTATTTATTAATGGTATGTAATCTACGGAAACACTAATTCTGTCTTCTTTTGATATTTTGGGTTCTATTTTTACATTGGTTAAAAGAGACCGAACAATTTTGCCATTATATGCTAGTGAAATCCAGTCTTTATGGTGTGATTGGGCGAAAAGTAGTTCGTCAATTTTAGCTGTTATGTAATCGTATAAGCTTAATGTTTGATAATCATCGTGAATCATTTCTACATCGTTGGATGAAAATATTAAATTTCGCTCATCATCTAAAATGTCTATTCTAATAGAGTTGGAATGTTTAAAAAAATTAGAAGTGTCTTTTAAGTACTTCACATATAATCTATTTATTTCTGTATCTAATATGGAATTGTGATGCTGTTTTTTTACCACTTCAGAATATGAATTCCAAATAGTGTTTTGATATGCTAGAACCAAATTCTTGTGATTTTGAGATGCTTCGGATAGTATTACGTCATCTATGATAAATTGTTTGCAGAGCATTATGTTAAGAAAAATACTTATGAAGACTATTAGTATTGATAATCTTATTACTCTCTTGCTTTGCATAATTAAACATTAAGACGATAGTTCACAATTATGAGCATTACCCCAAGCAATAAAGCGGCTAATTCGAATGTTGGGTTGCTTCATTCACAGCAGAATATACCAACTTTGAATGGAAGGGTACAAAATTCTTCTATTATAACAGCAAATGTTTATGAAATAAGACCTGGTGGAGATCTAATTTTATCTACTTCTCAAGGCTTTTTTAGAGTTTCTGCTAATGATTTAGAACTAGAGATAGGTGATTCTGTTTCTGTTAGAATATCTAAGGATGATGATAATAATGTTATTGCTCAGTTAATTGGTAAACAGAGTAACAAAAGTTCTTTAAGTAAATTAGATACTTTGGGAATAGAAATATTGCATAAATATATCACGCAAACTTCTCAAGAAAAAAACTTGCTTATTAACAGCCCAGAAGTTTTAAAAGGTCACGTAAGTTACTTATCTGATGCAAGAAATATAGTAAAATATGGGAATTTGAAGCCTGGTAGCGAAGTGCTTGTGCGCCTATCTAATGGAGGAAGTTTATTAGAGAATGGAGAGGTGTTGTCTGGTGAGATATTAAGTAACAGCCATAGTAATGTTATAATACAATCATCTGTTGGAATAATAAATATAAATGCAAAGTCCAATCTTCAGGTCGGTGATAAAGTGATGTTTGAGATGTTAAATATTCCAGACGGTTTAGACCAACAAGAAATTAAAAGTAATATAAATGCAATATTTAAAGC
>JBEAVG010000154.1:0-10201 GCA_041161045.1 Pseudomonadota bacterium | reverse complement strand
CTCTAGTACTATTTATAATACCAGTATTAGTTATTTTACCTTCTGCTAGGAAAGATATATCATCAACAGCAATTATATCACCTGTAGATTTTATAGTTGCGTTAGAGGTAATATTCAGATTTTGGTTAGAAATTATTTTAGAATTATTTAATATGTCACCATCCGCATGAATATCAACAGATTGTCCTTTAATTAACGAATTACTGGTACCAACTAAAGGATTCTGGTTTATAATCACACCTGAAGAATGTAATTTTACTAAAGAATAAGAACCTAGCAAACCTCTATTGTAGATATCCCCAGCAGAAACATTAATATTATTATCTTCAGATTTAATGACACCTATATTTTCGAGATAGCTTTTAACTCTTAAATTAATATCGCCCTTTTTAGAATTTACTAGACCATTATGAGCGTTAGTAAAAACACCATTGGAATTAGCAGTAATCGAATGCAACGCTAAAATCACACCATTATTTTCTATATCTCCTGATGTAGAAAATTTCATCCCTCCAAAACGAGCTGAAATAATACCATTATTTCTTATTGATCCAGCATTAAAAATTATACCACTTATAGAATCTGAAACAACCTTTAACCCATTGTTTGAAATTTTACCAAATGCATTATATCTAATTTCTTTTTGAGCACTAACTTCGTTAGACTTGCCTCCAGAAGTTAAATATATATCACCATTTTTGCTAGTTACATTTAGCGCACCAGAACTACGAATATCCTTGTGAATAATATCTCCATTAGCTGTTATTTCTATATCACCGCTCATGGATGCAATATCTCCAACATTTACACCAACACCATCCTCTGTGCTTACCATAGAGATTCTACCAGCGTATAACCCTCCTAAATTACCTGTATCTATCGCGAATCCAGAGGTTTTATTAGCACCATTTCTACTTGTAATAGGGGTAGCACTTTTAGTTTTATAATTATAAGAATTTGTTCCAGTCACTATCCTAGCTTCGGAATTGGCATGTATTTTAGCATTTAGCTTTGCAGCTTTTGTTACAACATCGAAATAATCCATATTTTTGTAATTTAAATCTTTACCAAAAAAGGATACGCTACCACTTTCCACTACAATCTTCTCTAGCTCTCCAAGTGAATTCGTTATCGGTACTCCTGTAGTAATAGTTAAGCCTTTAGTGCCTATAAATTCTCCACCATTAACAGATATTCCATTAGGATTTGCTAGAATATAATCTGCTCTCTTACCAAAAATTTCAGTAGGGCCTTCAATTAATGATGGATTAGTGGAAGTAACCTCATTGATTATTATATCCGCACTTTGCTTAAGATTAGGATTAGCAAGAACCGCTCCTCCTATAATACTTGTACCTTGATGAGTAGAGTTGTTTATCACAACTCCTTTTTGATCAACATTAAAATCAATAAATTGATTGTGAGATACCCCTGCAGAATTAGGATTATTTATATTCAATAATGGAACACCATTTGCAGCTTTGTCTAGTACTACATTATTTCCTTGCGCAGAACTATCAACAACCATTCCTGCATTTGTATCTGCAAAACTATTAAGTGGTAAAAGTGATAAACACGTAATATATATCACTAATGATTTTAAAGTTTCTACAATTGTTCTCATTCTAAACCTTCCACGCATCCAAACCCTAGATATTCAAACCAACACTGATATAAAGCTCTAACGGCGTTCTTTTTATGTATTTAGAACTTAGAGCTCTGGCAACGGTGAAATCAAAATTAATTAAACCTCTATTGTTTCTAAACCCTCCAGCAATACCGCTCATACTCCCACGAGCTATACCCTCTTCATTTTTGCTCCAAAATCTACCTAAATCATATGCTACGAATAACTCTAAATCTGATATGATTTTGTTATTATAATCACCACCATACCTACTAACATTAAAAGCCATTTCGTTCCTAAAAAGCAGGCCTTTATCTGTATTTTCTACTGAATTTTTAAATCCTCTAACTGAAGCAAAGCCACCTACAGAGAATTTTTCTGAAGCACTCAAGACTCGTGAAGAATATTGCCCATTTAAAGATGTGGTAAATCTTGCAGCTCCAGGTACAGAATCTAGATTTATAGGATGCATCCAAGAAAACTCATAATTTATCTTGTCGAACACATGAGCGGGATATAATTTGCTACCAAATTTATTTTTATAATTTTTATTGATACCTCTAACATACTCAACCCCAAAACCAACAAGACTAGCGTCAAGTTTTCTATGGTGCTTTAGTGATAATGAAGCCTTGTCTATCTTATAACTTGAAATTTGTATTTTAGTATCGGAAATATAGTTAGAATATATATCACGACCAGCCGATATTCCAAGGGTCGTTTTGCCATTACCATCTCTGTAAATAACTCTATCCAATACACCCTTAATAACATGAGTCTTTCCCTTATTGTTGAATCTTTGAGTTGTGGCATTGATAAAATTTCTATATTTCGTATAACCATAACTCAGGGAAATATTGTTATATCCATAAGGCACAGCGAAACCTGCAGAGTAACTACGTGTCGAATATTTTTTATCATCACCTACACTTCTCTTATGCGCGAAAGAATAGCTCTCACTCATACCAATAAAATCTTCAAGCCTATATGATGAGTGCCACTCATGCTGCCCTTTAAGCTTACTACCGTAATTATCAATCCCTGTATTTAAAAACCACTTTTTATCTGCAGCATTTTCAATAACTACTATACTATCACCAAAGCCAGTGCCTGGTTTAAAATGCATAGATGCACCTTTGTTTGAACGCAAATTACTCATATTATCCAATCCTTGTTCTAAATCACGTAAGTTAAGGATTCCACCAACACTTCCAGGAAAAATATTAGGACGGTATCGTAAAACACCATTTTCCTTATTTTCTATACGCTCTACACGCCCTATTATTAGATCGAGACACAAAGTACCAGACTTAATATTCTGCTCTGGTATAAGTATTTTCGTCCCGACATATCCCTTTCCAACGTAATAATTGGTAAACTCTCTCACTAAATCTTCTATTAGTCCGTGATCTATACAGCGGTTTTTATATTTCTCTATAAAATTCATCACTTTTACAGTTTCCAAATTATTGACGGTATTTTTTATCTCTATATTTGTAAGTTTAAAACAATCACTGGCATAAACATTAATCGTAAAAAGAATTAGCCCCAAAAACGAAACAACTTTTCTAAAATAAACAACAAATCGCAATACATATATCATTCAGGCACGCACTAGACTCTAAGTCGCTAAAATTGTGAGGTTTTTAACCCACGGTTTCTATTATATTTATTATTATATAGTGCATTAGATATATTTAGACAATGGTTTTTTTGTGTTACCATAATACATTTTTGTTCAATGTTGATACTCAAGCCAAAATACTAAGGGTTGAAAAATCTTTTAGGATAAATGCAAAGGCCTACTGATTTTTCTAATTTAGAAGCCAAAGATTTCTTTTAAGGAGATTTTTTGTAAAATTGATGATTTTTGAAATATTTTTGGCACAAATTCATTAACCTTGGCCTTGCTTAATATTTTTCTCAATAGCCTTATGTCCCAATGTTTCCAAAGAACACCCTCTGCCCTAATCTGAATTTTTCACGAGAGATTCTATAACTTCGATGTCTTCAGGCCTTGTTGCGTGGTACCATAAGCCATTCATTGTTATAGCTTTACAGATAGTTTGGCTAGAGAACTTTCCTATACCAGGATAAAATTCACGAAATGAACATATATTATCAGCAATTTGAGAGATTTTTTGTGGATTTAAAATATGCATACCTGCAAACATATAAGGATAAGGTTCTGGTCCATCTTTATTTATAGAACCATCATTTTCTAAATTAAAATCACCATTCCCTGTATATCCAAAAGCATTTTTTGTATCTTGCAACAGCAAAAGAATATCCGGCCTACTAGATTCCCAAGCTTTTATCATAAGATCGAACACATTACCCTTATGTTTTATTATTACATCACTATTTATGGTAAAAATCCTCTCTCCTAAATCATATAATTTATTCAGTTTTTTGATTGTGCCAGCAGTCTCTAGCAAACACTCCTCATATTCTAATATTATATCAGGAAAAAATGGATTTTCTTCCCTGAATCCTTTTATAAATTCCTCTATTTGGGTATGTAGATGATGCGTGTTGATTATAATTCTATCAAATTTATGGGTTTTTGTAATCTCTAGAGCATGCTGCAGGAGTGGTTTGCCTCTTATGCGAATAAGAGGTTTAGGTGTTGCATCAGAGACGCTCCCCATTCTTGTACCCTTACCAGCAGAGAAAATTACTATAGTTTCCATAAGAGTTTGTGAATTAATGTGTTATAATGTATATTACATGCTTCATTTTAACTTTTGAATAAAAATTTATGCACCCGCTTAAAGTTGTAATAGCGCCAGATCCGATACTTAATTTAAAATCAGTCAAGGTCAACCCTAGCGATATGACTGATCAAATGCGTAAATTTATCTCGGATATGAAGGAAATGATTTATTTAGAGCCTGCAGTTGGTTATGCAGCGATTCAGTTTGGAGTCCCTAAGCAAATCATAGTTATGGATTTAGGCTCTGATGACGACGAGGAAAGACCAAAAGATTTTTACCCGCTAGTGTTAATTAATCCAGAAATAACATACAGTTCTGAAGAAATGATTGTGGCTACTGAAGGATGTATGTCCATACCTGAGATAAAAGTGGACGTGCCAAGACCAAAAGAAATTGAAATAAAATTCATGGACATGGATTTTAAAGAGAAAAAAATAAAAACTGGTGGATGGTTAGCTAGAGTTATACAGCATGAAATGGACCATCTACACGGCAAAACTCTGTTAGATTACTTATCTACACTAAAGAGAGATGTAAGCATACGCAAGCTACAAAAATTCAAAAAGAAGGCCCTATAAATTGCAAAGCTTAAAAATTATTTTTATGGGTACTCCTGACTTTGCAGTACCAGCCCTCAATGCTTTAATAGGAAGCAAACATTCTGTTGTTGCTGTTTTTACACAGAAACCTAAACCAAAAGGACGTGGTCTTGAGGAGCAAGCTTCGCCCATACATAAAATAGCCAATATAAACTCTATTCCTGTTTACACACCAGAAACGCTTCGTAATGTTGATATACAAAACCAGATTCATTCTATAGAGGCTGATATTATAGTTGTTGTTGCATATGGATTCATAATACCAAAAGCAATTCTAGATTCTAAAAAATATGGATGTTTAAATATCCATCCATCATTACTCCCTAGATTCAGAGGAGCAGCTCCTTTGCAAAGAACTATTATAGCAGGTGATAGAGAAAGCGCCGTATGCATAATGCAAATGGATGAAGGCCTTGATACTGGAGATATACTTGTTAAAGAACATATATATCTTCATGAAAGAATTACACTTCTAGAATTACATGACAAATGCTCTAAGATAGGGGCTAAACTCCTTATCAAAACCCTGAATAACATAGATAATATGCCTCGTATTAAGCAACAGAAAAATGGAGTAGTCTATGCATCAAAACTTACAAAAGAAGAAGGAATCATAAACTGGAACGAAACAGCATTTCAAATAGATTGTAAAGTCCGTGGTATGACACCATGGCCAGGTGTATTTTTTACACACAACATAAACCAAATAAAAATTCTAGAAACTGAATATGTAATGATATCACACCACTACCCACCCGGTGTTGCAATAGATAATAATTTGAACATAGCTTGTAAGGAAGGGATATTAAAAATTCTTAAGTTACAAAGACCCGGCAAAGCACCTATGTCGTCAGAAGAATTTTTAAAAGGTTATAGAATTATTGCTGGAGAGCACTTGAGGCCTATAACGGACATTAAATAATTAGAGCTACCATAGTAACAAGATTTCTGCTATAATTCGGTCCAAATTAAATGGTGTTATATGTCTGATTTGATTCTTGAGCTATATACAGAAGAAATTCCCGCTTTAATGCAACAAAATGCTGAAGAAGGCTATCGCGCTATCTTCATTAAGAATTTTGAAGCAATGCAGATATCGTTTCAAGAACTAAATACCTATATTGGCCCAAGACGTATAGTAATCCACGTTACAGGCCTTCCTAAAAAAACTTTAGCAAAACATTTAGATCTAAAAGGTCCACGAGTAGGAGC
This sequence comes from Pseudomonadota bacterium, assembly GCA_041161045.1. Taxonomy (GTDB): domain Bacteria; phylum Pseudomonadota; class Alphaproteobacteria; order Rickettsiales; family Rickettsiaceae; genus CANNRM01. Next base: position 4,046 of record JBEAVG010000154.1, on the reverse strand, counting down.
CCCTCAGCAGGCACTTGATGGATTTTGTAAAACCAACAATATATCTATAAATCAAACACAAATAGAGGAAATTGGTGGTATAGAATATCATACATATAAAGCCGTTTTACCTGAGATTGATCTACAAAACATTCTACCAAAATTAATATGCGATTCTATATCTGAATATATATGGCCTAAGTCTATGTATTGGGGAAATTATGGAATGAAAAATGTCAGACCAATGCTAAATATCTTATGCCTCTTTGATGATAATATATTAGAATTCACGCATGAACATTTAGCTTCAAATAATTATAGCTTTGGACATAGATTTGTTTCAAATGATAAATTCATTGTTAAATCCTGGACAGATTATATATCGAATTTAGAAAAGAATTTCGTGATTTTAGAAAGATCTCAGAGACTAAATATTATAAATCGCGATATAGAGATAATCAGGCAAGAAAATAAACTCCTTGTACCACTAGATAATAGACTATTAGAAGAAGTCGCGGGTCTTGTCGAATATCCAGTAGTTCTATTAGGCAAAATACCAGAAAAATTTATGCATGTACCAAAGGAAATTCTTATCCTTGCAATGAAAACTCATCAGAAGTATTTTTATACAACCTACGAAGATGGTACATTTGCGCCCTATTTTATTTTCGTTTCTAACCTACCTAATGCAGGTGAAGATGTTATTTTAGGAAACGAAAGAGTACTATCTGCGAGACTTTCTGATGCTGCATATTTTTACATTCAGGACCAAAAAACATCTTTAGAATCACGGTTAGAAAAACTAAAAAATGTAGTTTTTCATGCGAAGTTAGGATCCATTTTTGACAAAGCAGAACGACTAGTCAAAATGTCTGAATATATAGCACCCCAAGATATTCATTTAAAAAAGGCTGCTCTATTGTGTAAAGCTGATTTAGTAACTGAAGCTGTTGTAGAATTTCCTGAATTGCAAGGCATTATGGGAAGTTATTATGCAGCTCTAGAAGGCTTCGATAAAGAGACGTCACAAGCAATAAAAAATCATTATCTCCCGATGGGAAATAATGACGACATACCAACACATACAGCATCATTTTTATCCTTAATAGACAAAGTAGATAGTTTGGTGGGATTAATGCTTGCAGGAGAAAGAGCAACAGGCTCAAAAGATCCTTATGCACTAAGAAGATATGCCATTGGGATAATAAGAATTATTCTGAAAAATCAAATGACAGAGATAAATATTCGCAAATTGATTGAGTATAACTTGTCGTTATTTCCCCTTAAGGAGGAAGTAAAAGATGAGATTCTTTCATTCATAGAGGATAGGCTCAAAGGATATTTCAAAGATCAGTATGATATTAAACTTATCAATGCAGCAACTAACCTTTCTCATGATGATAATTTATGTTCAATTGAAAAGAAATTACAAATCTTACAAGGTTTTATTCACACAAAGAAAGGACAGTCTTTGATACAGTTATATTCACGTGTTACAAATATATTGAAAGGTCAAGATGAAGTAACGCAAATAGATATTTCTAAGTTTAAAGAAAAAGAAGAAGAAATTTTACACGAAGCCAGCCAAAAAATAATTCCCGCCTTAATGGAAGCAAGCAAGAATAAAGACTATACAAAAGCATTCGAAGAGCTTTCTAATCTAGAAGAACCAATAGCGGAATTTTTTGACAATGTTCTGGTGAATGATGAAGATAAATCTATAGCAAATAATAGAAGAGCTATACTTTCTTATATTTCAAAAGCATTTGATAGTGTTATAAAGTTTGAGTGTTTATGAATATTATTCAAACCGCAGCTAAAAAAATACAAAAAGGTGAGCTTGTAGCTTTCCCAACAGAAACAGTTTACGGCCTGGGCGCAGATGCTACAAATAACGAAGCTTGCCGAAAGATCTATGATGCGAAAGGACGTCCCTCTAATAATCCGCTAATAATCCATGTATCTTCTAAAGAAGCCGCATATGAATTGGGGGAAATTACCGAAGAAGCCCAAAAAATAATAGATAATTTTTGGCCTGGACCTATTTCCATAGTAGTCAAAAGAAAAACCTCTTCTGCAATATGTGATATTGCAACTGCGGGACTAGGAACTATAGCTCTTCGCATGCCGAATCATGATGTTGCCCTTGAATTGATAAGGGAGTCTGGAGTACCTATAGCTGCACCTAGCGCTAATAAGTCAAACTACTTAAGCCCCACTGAAGCAAAGCATGTAAAAGAATGTTTTGGTAATTCTTTATATATAATAGAAAGTACAAAAAGCACCCTTGGACTAGAGTCTACAATAATAGATCTAAGCTCTGAAAAGCCTATGATCCTAAGATATGGGTTCATAACTCCAGAAACAATAAGCGCTGTACTTGATATGGATGTTCTATTATCACAAAATAGTATTATCAAAGCGCCAGGTATGCTAACAAAACATTACTCACCACACACATCATTAAGGCTAAACGCAACCACTGTACTATCAGGAGAAATTGGTTTAGGATTCGGAAAAAATGATATAGGCGAATTAAACTTAAGTCATAAAGGAGATCTTGCAGAAGCTGCTGCTAATTATTATTCCATGATAAGGCTTTTGGATGAAAAAGCAATTCGTCACAACATACAAGGAATAGCTGTAGCAAAAATCCCAGATGAAGGGATTGGACTTGCTATCAATGATAAGTTACGCAGAGGATCCCACTAGTCTCTCGTGAAAAATGTCGATTAGGGCAGAGGGTATCGAGACCTTAAGCTCCTCAAATATCACTTGGTCTGATGCTTGGATTCTAAACTCCATCTTGGAACTGGACAAAAATCTAACCCTGATAATTCCCCCACTTTAAAGTGCTCATAACCAGCCCAAGCTATCATCGCTCCATTATCAGTACAAAGATTCATTGGAGGCGCAAAAAAACTAAACCCATATTTAGATAAAGTATTTTGCAAAATAGACCTCAGATACTGATTTGCAGCAACACCTCCAGCAATAGCAAAATTTTTAGAATCAGACAATTCTTGAAAAATTTTTATAGCATTAACAAGTCGGTCTTGAATAGCCAGTCCTACAGTATATTGAAAGGATGCACATAAATCTTCAATACATATATTTTCTGTTTTTTTGACAAGATCTCTTACAGCAGTTTTAAGACCAGAAAATGAAAAGTCACACCCAGCACGATGCTGCAACGGTACAGTAAAATTATATTTATGAGGATCACCTTTTTTCGCCATAGATTCTATGATTGGACCACCAGGATATCCTAACCCTAAGAGTTTTGATGTTTTATCAAAAGCTTCTCCTACTGCATCATCCATAGTTTGACCTAAAATTCTATAATTCCCTAGACCAAGAGCAGCAACAAATTGGCAATGACCTCCAGATACTAAAAGCATTAGGTAAGGAAATTCAAGATCAGAAGATAATCTAGGGCTTAAAAGATGGCCCTCAAGATGGTTTACAGCTATATATGGCCTTGATAATGCTAATGATAAAGACTTGGCGAACATAGTTCCTACTATAACTCCCCCAATAAGCCCAGGTCCGGCCGTTGCAGCTATAGCATCTACATCATCAAAAGAAATTTTTGCTAAAAATAATGCTTCTTCTGTTGCGCTTTTTAAAGCCGACATATGGCACCTTGCTGCTATTTCTGGAACAACGCCTTGATATGGAGCTTGCTCTTTTGTCTGAGATATAACTATATTAGACAAGATTGTTTTATCTGAGCGCAATACAGAGACCCCTGTATCATCACAACTGGATTCTATTCCAAGAATATAAGAATATTTATTCTTCATCTTTAAGCTATTATATTAGGATATATGGCAGAGCTGATAGACTTAATTTGATCTTTTATCATTAGCTTTCGTCTCTTAAGTCTTTGCATTGTAAATTGGTCCAAATCTTGACGCAAATACTCTTCTAATTCCTTATGTTCAGCTTCTAGTTCTGAAAGTTTTTTTATGAGATCATCTTTTTCTAAATCATCCATAAATCACCTATAATTTTTTGGGATCAGATTTTACAACATCCATTAGTCATGACCAAAGCATTCTCAT
>JBEAVG010000101.1:0-4585 GCA_041161045.1 Pseudomonadota bacterium | reverse complement strand
TTTTTCAGCTATGATAAGCGATATTTTTATTTTTTTTGCTATCTAAATTGATTTTGTCTTCTGTTGTGGGCGAATTCAAGAACAACAGACACTAATAAATCAAACCCTAACCGCGAGAATAAAGTGTTGCAAAATTAGGAGCTCGAAGCATCATAGCTTGAAGTGTATCAATAATCTCTCTTTGTTGTTCCGATTCTTTGATTCTGCTAAATAAATCAACAACATTTTCCTGAAATTCTTCCATTTCTAAAGCGTTTCGCTGAATAGCTGCAGAATTTGCTTCAATAGCAGCTTCTGCTTGATGGGACATGATATTTACTGTAACCGCTCTTAAGTTTTGTATATCAGTAATTCCAGAATCGAAATATCCTAAAGCTTCTTCGGGTAATTTTTGCGGTAGGTTGGCAGGATTATCAACAGTGAGAGCTGTTTTTAGCTGATGAAGTCCAGCTATCAAATTCTTAAAATCACTAGGATCTAAATAAGTATTCACAGGCATATTAGAGCCATCTATGATCTTATTCAAATCTTGACCGTAATCTGAGACATAAACGCTACTAGGAACTTTGTCAGTACCGTAATTTGTAGTTACTGCAACATTGCAATTTATAGGAGACTTATCCCCACTACCAAAAATATACGTGCCATTATCATAAGTGGCATTAAGAGTAGATTGCGTAAGTGATAAAACATTTTTTATTCCAGCAAGAACAGCAGGAGCTCTATCTCTAGGATTTGAATTGTAGCTTTTGATATCAGTTTGAAGATCATTAATAGCAGTCAATAAGTTATCAAGAGCTAGATCTGCAGTTTTGCATTTTAGATCAAGATTTTTTGCTCCGATTTGGCCTTTTTCAAGCCTTAATCTTGAAGCTTCTAGATTTTGCTGACGGATTGAAAGTTCTCCCATATCAGCATTACTTGTATATTTATTCCCACTCTGTATCTTGCCCACGCTAGCATCCTTCAGAGCATCTAATCTGGAGGCTTTAGATTGCTTAGCAAGCAAATCTACACTAGATAGCACACCATTATTTCTTACACTAAACATACTCATCTTCTTTTCTCCTTTTTATTTTGTCACTCTTTCTTGTCAATCCCCGGGTCCTTTTTAGTCATTCCCGCGAAGGCGGGAACCCAGGAAAACCCTTCATCACTACACCCTCTTAGCCATATCAATTAAAGACTCAAAGGCTTTAAAATCTTGCGTGAGAATAGAAAGAATAGCTTCTATAGAGCGAAGAGCACCTATGAAATCCACCATCTGCTCATCTCTATTATCTTTAGTATTTCTTGTTTCGTTATTATATCTCACCTGGATGGCTTCTGAAGCTTTCTCATCCACTTTAAGGTCAGACTCGCTTTGCGTATAAGCATTAGCTAGCTGAGTTCTGAAACTTCCAAAGAAATTTGTAAATGTTTGGGTTCCAATATTTGTACCATTATAAAAACTTATGATATCACTAGAAAGCGTTTGGAAAATACCCTCATCATTGCTATGAAGCTCATAAGCAAAACTATCAATTTTATCTAAATGGGTTTTGTTTTGTCCGGCATCTTGAGCATAAGTGCCGCCCTCAAGGTTATTACGAGCTAGATTTGTAGCATGTGTATTATCAGTTTTTAGAATCTGGATAACACCTGCAGTAGAAATCGAAATATCATTTCCTTTAGTTCCAGGAACAATAGCTGTGATTTTTATTCCTCCATTACCATCAGCCGCAGCAGTTACAACGTCTTTTAGCCTAATATCCTTTGAGCCTTGAATAGCAGCAAGCAATTTGTCTGTAGTTGTAGGAGCATCAGCACCTATTTGCACATAATTTTCACCAACTGGTGCAGCAGAAAAAGTAAACACCACTCCATTAATTGTAACCGTATCTCCATTATTTGGATTAGCGGCATTTAAGAAAATACAAGCCGATGCCTGAGTTTCAGGAACAAAATTTGTAGTATCTTGCTTAAATAATGCAGCTTTTCCTTGTGCCAGTAAGTTAGGATTAGCAGCAATTTCTGGCCTCAATCCAAAAGTTGCTGCATCTTCACCTATGAATAAATCATTTAGCCCAAGAGCATGAGTAAATCCTTGTGGAAGCACATAAGAAGCAGAAGAAGGGTCTTTAAGCTGAGAATCTCTGCTGTCGATAACAAGACCCATATTTGTATTTCCTGAGGAAATATTCAAATGTCCAGTTGCGTCTATAGAAGCTACAACCAAACCATTTCCACCCATTTTAGCGGCCGTTTGATTGGCTGCATGTGCTCCGCCTGGTAATACAGGCCCATTGATTACATCTGACCTTGCCGGGATAGCCTCAATTCTGCTATTAGAGATTTGCGCGCCTTGTAATGTATTGCCAACACCGGCATCAATTTTAAAATCTACGAAAGCTTCTTCAAAAACGCCGCTATCTTTGTTAGCAACAACCATCTTCATACGGATTAGATTAGTTTGGTCACCTACATTCAATTGAGCAGTAATTTGCTGCCCTGTTTTAGTTCTTTGTCCTGCTTGAAGAGTAAATACTCCAGGAAGGTTGGCGACAGGGATACCAAAATTAGCGCCACCTACATCTAAAACCTGCACTTCTTCCACTCTAAAATCAACATTATATTGAGACCCGCTAGCAAGCTCGAGTTGGAAATTTATAGTGCCATCAGCATTCACTTGAGGTGCAACCATTCTTACCTGATCTATCAGATATTGCGTAGGCTGACCTACTGGCTTATCAATAGCCCCAAGCCCAACACTAGCCTTAGAATAACCAGATGCTATATTATTGATCTCTTTTATAATATCAGAAACTTTAAATTGACCTGCTGGCCCCTCGGTTGAAGGAAGATGGGATGCATCAAGCGTCATTGGTTTTAGGTAATTTCCTAAATTATCTTTTGCAGCAGTTCCATCTGAATTTACTAATCCAAAATTAGCCCTGCCAGAGAATGATAGAATATCTGTTTCTGAAATCGTTTTAGAGGAAGTAAAGCCATTAGCCGGAGGGAAGCCAGCGCCTTTATTATGATAAGCATTCATTTGAAGTTGAATCTGGTTTGCGACATTGTTGATATTTTTCAATGCTTCCGGAAGAACAGTTTGAGCAACATTAAGCAGTCCAGAGAATTCACCTTGATAAGCTCTAAGGTCTATGACTTTTATAGATGTAGAATAGACAGATTCCCCAGAAGTAGCATTATAATATGAGAAATTAACTATTGCACTTGTGTTAGGCGTTGTTGTGAGCGCTGAATGGTTAGCTTGATATTCAAGCTGAGCATATTTTCCATCAACGACTAAATCTTGGTTCCCATTTTGGGTGCGAACATTAATACCGCCATTTGCTGTATAATAAACTTGCACAGAAATTAGTGATGATAGGTTGCGAATTAAATCTTCTCTTCTTGTTTCAATTGCAGGATCTGAGCCTGTATTTGCTCTTTGATTTATGGAGCTTAAATCTCTCAATATGCTGTTGATACTCTCTACGCTATTTTGAAGCTTTTGCTGAACATCGCTATGAATATTCTGCAGACCTGTTGCATAGTTATTTATAGAATGACTAAAATTCTGTGCAGCATGAATAACTTGAGCCCTAGAACTGGAATCTATAGGCTTTTCTAGAGCAGAGATAAAGCTATTTAATTGAGAGCCCATGCTATTAAGGCTGTTTACATCGCCAAGTAAATTATTGATCTGAGATTGGCAGTTGAATATTTGACTTTCCATCCCTACCTTAGAAGCAAGGCCAAGAACTTGAGTAAGCATTTGAGGATTAGAAGCGCTAGTTGTAACAACTCTAGCGGATCCATTTCCGTCCATAGCTATAGTAGAAGTTTGTTTGATTTGACCTTGAGCTGCAATATTTCCAGCAACAACATTCTTCATGTCTGTAAGATTACTCAGAGACTGTAGTAAACTTGAGCTAGCATTTCTATCTATAGGATCAACCATTTTTATACTCTTTACTATATTTTGTTATTAATAGCTATAGCAGGGGTGTTCTCTACAATTTTTTTACCAGATACAGATGGTCGCCCCTTGCTATTATACCCCTGTTCATGTTTTGTTTCTGCAGCCATGCTGTTTTTTGCTGCGCTAATCACGGCATTATTTACCTTAAGTGCTGCGCGCATATTAATTTCATACTCCTTTAAGGATAATGAAAGAGCTTCGTGATCCTGCAGGAGCACCTTTCTCAAATGCTCGCTAATAACTTCATTAAAATTCTTTATAGCCAAAACTTCGTCATAAAGTTTTTTGGATTTCTCCAGAGCAGCCATTATTGGTTCCATATCTCTGCGAGCGCCTACGGTACCTTTATCGTAAGCTGCATTCTCCTTATCAATCAAAGTTTTGCATTTCATTATCAGAGCTATAAGCTCTTTCACCTTTGATTCGGGAGAGTTTTTATTTATTGAACCCTTTAACATCTCTCTCCTTTATACCAGCCTTAAGCTCCTCAAAAATCGCCTGCTCAAGTGGATCTAGTTCATCACCAGCCCCGGATTCCACTATTTCTCTGGTAAGTTCGGAATCCCAGACTCTTTCTCCAAAGCTACTGTCAGGATTCCCTGTTCGGACACGTTG
>JBEAVG010000074.1:0-3527 GCA_041161045.1 Pseudomonadota bacterium | reverse complement strand
TTATAGGCAAATTTCATAATGTTGATGTTCTAAAAGGCGTTGTAGCTCATGAAATAGGTCATATTACTGGCCAGCACCCTTCAAGACAGGAGGAAAATATAAATAACCAATCTAAGATTTCCTTGGGAGCTGTTGCAATAGGAATTGCAGCTGGGATATTGTCAAAAAACCCCGAAGCAGCAACGGCTGGAATTATAGGCGGCACAGATGTTTCTATGAAAAACATACTTAGATCTTCTAGAACTTTTGAATTTTCTGCTGATCAATATGCTTTTTCTCTATTAGAAAAATCTGGTAATAGCGTAGTTGGAATGAAAGAAATATTTAAATATTTCCAAATTGAACAAAGAGGATCTGATGTGGATCCTTATTTACAAACACATCCTATGAGTTCAGAGCGTATATCGGCCTTAAATACATTTCTTGAAAATTCAAAATACAAAACCACTACCTCTTCTAAATCTCTTCAAAACAGATATTTTCGCTCATCATACAAATTGCTAGCATTTACAGAAAATATAGAATTCGCTACCAAGGTAGCATCTGAATTAAGTAACAAAGAAGTTGCTGATTACATGAAAGCAATAATTTCTATGAGAAAAGGCGATCAGAAATCTGCATTATTAAATATAAACAAACTCCTATCTGATTCTCCAAATAACCCTTATTACAATGAACTCAAAGGACAGATCTATTTTGAATTTGGAAGTAAAGAAGCCTTGCAATGGTATAAAAAGGCAGCAACTCTTCTTCCTATGGATAATCTAATGAAGATGAATATTGCTGTTGTTGCTTGGAATGTATATAAAAACACCCCTAGTGCACTAATGCAATATATTCATTATTTGAAGGAAATAAAAGATACTGAGCCTGATAGTTTAATGGCTTATTATTACCTCTCTCTATATTATGAAGCAATGAAAGAGAAATCATTAGCTCAGGTACATCTTGCAAATTTTTATCATAAGCAAGGATCGCCTCGCTCTAAGCCTCTTGCTAAAAGCGCTTTAAAAGGATTAAAACCTGAAACGCCCGAATGGTATTGGGCAAAGGATATATTGGATGAAGGAGAAGATAATGGAGCTTAAAGGCCCAGTGGGATTCTTGTGGCGCTGGTGGCGCGGAATAGACAAACAAACAGTTATAGCATTAGGTATTCTATTTTCATTTAGTATGATGCTTGTTACCAGTTCTAGCCCAGCTGTTGCTATGAGGATTGGACTGGAGGAATCTTATTTTTCTACTAGGCAAGTTATTTATCTAGCTATTGCCAGTTGTACAATATTAGGATTATCACTTTTTGATAGATCAGAGATAAAAAAGATAGCTATATTAGGATTCATAGCAAGCCTAGCTCTTTTGATTGTAGTGAAGTTCATGGGATACGAAGTTAAAGGAGCTAAAAGATGGATTAGTATATTTGGAGTGTCAATACAGCCTTCTGAATTTGTGAAACCTTTCTTTGCAATAGTAACAGCCTGGATTTTATCAATAAAAGAGCATAATAATACTGCTTTTTTAGTTATATTATTCCTATATTCAATTATTGCCATGATATTGGTAACTCAGCCTGATGTTGGGATGCTTATTATGGTAACTGCGATTTGTGGCATACAACTTTTTATAGCTGGAATGCCAATTATATGGATAGTGATAGCTCTTATTATGGGCGGAATTAGTATTGTGGGAGCATATAATTTTTTACCCCATGTTGCTGATCGTATTAATAGCTTTTTAGACCCCACAAATAATGAGAATTATCAAGTTACAAAGTCTCTTGCCGCATTCAAAAATGGTGGATTGTATGGCAAGGGCCCGGGAGAAGGAAGCATAAAACAAGTTCTACCTGACTCTCATACTGATTTTATCTTTGCAGTAGCAGGGGAAGAGTTTGGAGCAATAGTTTGTCTTATTATCGCCGCAATTTTTGCATTCATAGTAATAAGAGGCCTTATAATGGTTATGTATGAGGAAGATAGATTCACTGTTATTGCAGTAAGTGGGCTTTTGGGACAATTTGGACTACAGGCAATGATTAACATGGGAGTAACTCTTAATATGTTACCTACAAAAGGTATGACCCTACCCTTCATCAGCTCTGGTGGATCTTCTACAGTATCCATAGCAGTAGGTATAGGAATGCTCCTAGCGCTTACCAAACAGCAAGCAAGCCTTACTAAATATAAATTGCAAATATTAGAGTTATGAAGAAAATATTCATAATAGGTGGAGGAACTGGAGGACATTTATTCCCAGCTATTTCTATTGCAGAACAAATGCTAAAAAGAAATTATGATGTGCATTTGATTACTGATACCAGATGCCTTCCTTATCTTAAAAATTATGCCCATATAACAACTCATATAATCAATTCATCTGGCTTTAAATCTTCTTCTTTAGATATGCTAAAAGGAATATTTCAAATAATATTAGCAATATTCAGAACTGCATTTCTATTCCTAAAAGAAAAGCCTAATTTTGTTATTGGTTTTGGTGGTTATACCCCATTCCCTTCATTATTTTTAGCTAAGATTTTATCTATTCCATTTGCGATACATGAACAAAATGCCTTTTTAGGAAAGACAAATAAATGGTTTGCGCCATATGCCAACTATGTGTTTTTAACTTCAGATAATACTAGTAACATACCACAAAAATGCAACAAGAGTAAATTAATCCTTTCTGGTAATCCTGTTAGGAATGAGATTAAAAACGCGATTCCAACAAAGAAAAGAAATTTTAATTCTGAACCTTTTTCAATCCTTGTTCTAGGAGGCAGCCAGGGAGCTAAGATTTTTTCTGAGTTAGTACCAACTGCAATTCAAATACTAAAAAAATCACATCCTGAGATTGGAATAAAAATAACACAACAAGCCAAAAACTCTGATATACCAAAGATACAGAAGATATATAACGAATATTCTGTTGCGAATAATATTGCAGATTTTTTTTATAATATTCCAGAGCTTATATTAGATTCGCATATAGTAATAGCAAGATCAGGAGCTTCTACTATTGCTGAACTTATAGCTCTTTCTCAACCATCTATACTTGTCCCCTACCCATTCGCTGCTGAAAAGCATCAGCATTTTAATGCAAAAGTTCTAGCTAAAAGTGGTGGAGGATGGTGGTTTGATCAAGAAGAATTAACCCCAGATATATTAGCAAAAAAATTATATGAGATAGCTTGTAATAGAAATGTTTTAGATTCTGCATCTCAGAGTTTAAAATATCTAAAAATAGATAGTGTGAACAAAATTGCAGACACTATAGAAAAAATAATTACCTAACATACTAAATAACCTTTCACATTTATGATTCCAGCATATATTATCTTTTTGATTATTTAAAAAATTGGGGAATATTATGCTCAAAAATCTACCACTCTGGATTGTTGCAATCCTTCTTTTAACCGGATGTAATTCTAGCTTACAACGCTCGGCAAATAACAAAATTTTTGATACCAGAGGTTTTGATGGTGGTAAAAGAAGACCCCTCTACAATAAAAAATATATAGATAGAGCAAA
>JBEAVG010000070.1:0-4921 GCA_041161045.1 Pseudomonadota bacterium | reverse complement strand
GCTTTAATACCTTACTATAACCCAGAAGCTCTTGCTGCTGTTCAGAATATGCTAGGCGAAAATTTCTCCAAAATTTATGATGAAGATGTAAATCAACTAGTATTACCCAAGATGCCTCAGGCAGTAGAGGCTATGAAGCCTAGTACTATGAAATCCATTCTTTCTGGAAATATTCCTAAGCTAGAAGAGATATTAACGCCGTCTTTTGAATGTGAAGTAGCTACTGATCTAAAGCCAAAATTAGCTAACTATCTTGCACAAGCAAATGCTGAGCTATTTTCTGAGATCGCTAAGTCTATGATGATGTTTTCTAAGTTCTATATATCAAATGATCATATTTTAGCTAATTTATTCACACCTCTTATTTCTTCTATATTGTTTGAAAATATAAAAGATTTCGAGGAGTTTCTAACAAAGCATGTTGATTTCAGTAATATAAATAATTTCGAAAATTCATTTATTCAGATTCAAACAATGCCAAATGAGATTCATCCTATTCCGATTGAAGCGAAAAAAATCTGGAGCAAGATTATTGCGCATGGTGGTAAGCAAGCTATGATAAAGTTTTCGTCTAATCAAAAATTCTCAATCGAGGCAGCGTATGAAGAATTAGGTGGAAATATTGCTGATCTTTGGGAGAAAATTTTGAAAGACTCTGCATCGGATAAGCCAATGTATGATAATCTTACTAAGGAAACAGAGGCCTTAGCTCAAATCTGTACGGAATATAATATTACCCAGGGAGTTTTTGATAGAATAGCTACCGAGATTCTGCCAAGTGTTAAAGATCATGATGATTTGCCAAATATGAATTTTGATATTGAATTCAAAGGACAAACATTCCACTTTTCTAAACTTCCAGCAGGCGATTTAAGAGGTCTTTTCTTAGGCCATGATACTGGTTGTTGCCAATCTATAGGTGGTGATGCTGAGAAGGCTGTAAAAGATGCTTTCACAAGAACAGACGCTGGTTTTTATGTGCTTACAGACGCGAATGGGAAAATTAAAGCACAGAGCCTTGCTTGGTTAGGTGAAAGAGAGATAAAAAGTGAAGCTGCAACAACAACAGAAAAAGTTCTTGTGCTTGATAGTTTCGAACATAATAAAGATATTGCTAGTATATATATTCCTTTGATGAAAGAAATTCTAAAGCATATCGGAGCACTGGAGTTGCATATTGGTGTTGGAGGGCAGACTCCCAGTACATATGCCAATGTCTGTAATGACATAAAAGCTCCAGAAGATTTTAATAGATACGGTGATTCATCTTATGCTTATCACATTACAGATTCAGTTAAATTGTCTGAGAAATATAAATGGGATTCAAAGCAATATAATAGTTTTGAAGAATATGTGAATGATCATGCTCCAAATGCATTTAATGAGCTCTATCATGAAAAATATCAAGCTGCGAAAAATCTTAATATTCACTCAGAAGTAGCGAGAGATGCGAAAGCATTAAAGCTACTTTCTAGTAGCAAGATATTGTCTGATTTCGTATCAATCAATATGAGATATGATGAAGTAGAGTATGCGCCTTTAGAAAGTAATTTCTTTCATAAAGAATTAGCAAATGTATGGTTTATAACAATGAGTAATGGTGTGCGTTATACGCATTTTCATAAATTCAAAATTTTAGAGACGCTGCTTGAGCAGGGGTATGACAAAGCTGGAATTGCCAAAATTTTCAATGACTATTATAGCTATTATAATTTTGATCCAGCTCTTCTTGAAAAAATAGGCTATGAAAACATCACAAGACTTCCTTATGCTACTTCTGGTTGTGTATCTCTATCTACGATAAAAAACATGATCATGAATTTAAAAACTAAAGATGAAGCTGAAGCAAAAGCCGGGTTAGAAAAAATTCTAGCGGATCTTGCTTCGCCAAATAGAGATGAAGTGTTGAAAGTTTTGGTGCAAGAATCTGCCTTAAAACAAATAGAATTTCCAGAATATATAAATGAGAAAAAGCAAAAAGCTTTGATGGATGGTTTTTGTAAGAAATTTCCTAATTTAGATCCTATGATATTGCAACATGCAGTACAAAACATTCCTGAATCTTTATGGAAAGAATTATCTGCAGAGGAGCTACTTAATTTCTTCCGTGGTGAATATGGTGGATATTGTACATATGTCAATGATATCACAAGAAAGATTCCAGCTGAATTATTAGTAGAGTTTGTCAGGGAACTAATGGCTCAAGATCTTACAGAGCAAATTTCAATTATGTGTGGTGACCTTTCTGTTCCGCTTAAATATATGAGCGTGAAAGAAGTAGTTGAAACTTGGAATGGTAGCTACTTTGTAACGCCAAATTATATATATCAGATTGAGCGTAATGAATCTCCTTATATAAAATCTTTGGATAATGAGGGCTTAAGAAAACTTGCTACGCTTATGAAAAGCATGAATAGTGATTTTGTGTCGTGGGTCGTTCTAGAGATGTTGGATAAATATGATGTACAAACCATAAATGAGCTAGGGATAGAAAATATAGTTCACTTCTTTAACGGAAATTATTTTGGTATGGCGAGTTGTGATGATATTGAGAAGCTTAAATTAGAGCTTAATGATGCCGAAATGCCTGAGGAGTTTACTGCTACTTCTGGTGAGCATTATCATAAGATTCATTTAGCAAGGCATTTAACAATACCTGCTGGAGCAAGCTTTGAAACGGATTTTCCTATTATGGGTTTCTACAAAGAAGCGCAAAATGTTGGATATAGCAATTGTTTTCACAGTAATGCTAGCGGCGAAAGTTACTGTACATACAGAGTGACTAACACTGGCGAGAATCCTATAGTATTAGACCATATTTAGTCTTGTGTGCCAAATACTCACAGAGGCGATTTGATAAGGTTTTTGTTTAAGACTAAAGTAAATTTCCCCTAGTGTAATAACTTAAAAACTAAAAATACTAGGGGAAAATTTGCTGTCTCTCTGTCAAAAATAGACGAGTAGTAGGAGATGAGCAGTCCGAGCACCGCAGCATATAAGTGATATTTGAGGAGCGCAGGACGCGAAATCGACGCCCTAATCGACATTTTTCACGAGAGACTAGCACATAAGACTTATTAAACGCTCATAATCTCTTGCTCTTTAATTTTGATCTGAGAATCGATTTTAGACACATATTCATCGGTGATTTTTTGGATTTCGTCATTGATTCCGTGAACTTCATCCTCAGGAAGATGATCTTCTTTTTCTAGCTTCTTAACATGCTCTATACCGTCACGACGTATATTACGAACTGAAATTTTTGAGTTCTCTCCATATTTATGAGCAAGCTTTGCCAATTCTTTTCTACGCTCCTCATTAAGCTGAGGTATAGGAAGCCTAATTATATTTCCATCAGTTGCGGTATTCACGCCAAGATTAGCATCAGCAATTGCCTTTTCTACTGTTTTAACCATACTAGCATCCCAAACTTGAACAGCGACTGTTCTAGCATCCGGAGTGCTAACAGAGCCCAATTGTGAAATATGCATTTTAGACCCATAAGCTTCAACCATCACAGGATCAACAAGATGCACAGAAGCACGACCAGTACTAAGACCTCTCAAGTCTCCCTCAAGAACATTCATAGCACCATCCATGCGATGTCTAAGGTCTTTTAATAATTCTTTTTTATCCATAACACCCTCTTCTTTAATGTATTTTTGTATATTTGCCTTGGCTTTTCAAAACCTTAGCGAATTCACCCTTATGTTTTATAGAAAAAACCTTTATCGGTAATTTATTTTCACGCGCTAGAGCTATAGCAGCCATATCCATCACATTAAGATTCTTTTCCAAAACTTCTGCGTAAGTAACGCGCTCATATTTTATAGCATCAGCGTTACTATTAGGATCATCAGAATAAACTCCGTCAACTTGCGTTCCCTTTAGTAGTAAATCACAATTCATCTCAATAGCACGCAGCACAGCAGCACTATCCGTTGTAAAGAATGGATTTCCCGTACCACCAGCAAAAATCACAACCCTTCCTTTTTCCATATGACGCTTAGCTTTACGCCTTACATATGGCTCACAAATACTTGCCATAGGAATAGCAGAAAGAACTCTTGTGTGAATACCTTCTTGTTCCATGACATTTTGTAGAGCGAGCGCGTTGATTACAGTACCTAGCATACCCATATAATCCGCAGCAGCCCTTTCCAGACCGAGCGCCGCAGCAGAAGTTCCTCGAAGAATATTACCACCACCTACAACAACACAAACTTCAACACCCATATCATGAGCTTCTTTTATGTCATGCGCTATGCGTTTTAAAGTCTCATAATCATGCCCGAAGTTTTTATCACCCATCAAGGCTTCACCAGAAACTTTTAGAAGTACGCATTTATATTTTGACATTATATTTCCTATTTTTCATGCTATACGAATACTACAGAAGTGAAAACAACTCAAGTAAAACTAATATAATTATAGTGAATCAGCGCTAATTTTCACCAGGCAAAATACCCCATATAGCAGAAGCTTCAACCCACCCTTTATATCCTTCACATTTGATCTTACACCAAGCGCCTGTACATTTACTAAACTCACAACGTAAACCAGGTTCTAGCCTGGCCACGATACGCGATTCGCTTTTAGGATTACTCATCATTTTTTGAATAGTAGGACCAATTAAAACAACATGCCTTTTAGGAGAAAGAACGCTTGAATGAACCCAACCACCTTGCCCTTCAATGTCTTGAACCTTACGCCATTGCTCAAATTCAGATATAACTTTTACAGGCTCTCCCTTAGCAATAAAAACCCACTCTATAGGATAACTAGCTCCAGGACCTTTTCTGGCATTAACTTGATTAGATTTGATCGAAACAAATCTAGGCAAAGAATGTTCAACTGCGGATACTAAACTAGCGCTAAATAATATAAAAATCCAAAAACTAAGCTGTATCTTTCGCATCAA
>JBEAVG010000143.1:0-5312 GCA_041161045.1 Pseudomonadota bacterium | reverse complement strand
TAATTCTTATCCTCTAGTAGTTCTGTAAACCACTGTCTTTGCACCTTATCGCCTTCTTCTCCAGCATAACGCCAAAACTGCGGCTGTGCTTTCTCATAAGCTAAGCGCTTGGCTTTTGAGAGTGAAACCATGGCAGAGATATCAGAAAGTTGAGACGTGCGTATTACAGTACCATCGCGCATCATTCCCCCAAATTTTTGCTTACAAAATTATCCATAACCTCAAACATTTCCTTGGACGGAGGTGCAAAACTACTACTCATAAAAACAAAAGCTTTTGGATTGTTTTTAGCAAAGCTATATCCACATAAACAACTTATTCCAGACATATTCCCTGTCTTTGCTTTAATTATATTTGAAAGTTTTGTACGATTTTTTAGCGTAGAATTTTCTTCACCTGGTGTTGCTAAAGCATCTATAAATTCAGGAATATCAAATCCTTTTTTTAATAATATAAGAAGGGTTATAGGTTGTGTGCGATTGTATCGTGAAAGCCCTGATCCATCAACAAATAGAGCGCCATCCGTATCAATTCCAAAATGCTTACTAATTAGTTTTTTTATAATATTGTGACCTTGTTCCCAATCTTTAATCGCTTCATCGGAGCAAGAATGAATAACGGTTAAATATAAGCTATCAAAAACTAGATTATCAGATATTTTTAGCGCGGGCTTAATTATTTCCTTAAGAGAGGTAGATTCAATTCTATTGATATATTCATCTAATTTGTCATTGAATTCTTTATTTTTAATAATTTTCACTCTGCCTTTTATGTTTAGTGCAGACAAAACAGATCTTACTTTATTCAAGATATATTTATCATGATTGGCTGGTGAAATTTTCAACTCCAACAAATGTTCTGCTGAGTTAATATTACCTTTTGCATGTATTGCGCCATCGACCCAAGTTAATTTAACTGCGGTTTTTTCACTATTAGTAATCACCTCTGATTTAATCTCGTATCCACTGTCTGCTAGAATTGCAGCCAATTCCCCTAGCTTTTTAGGTGATATTTTTACTGAGATCAAGTTTTTATCTATGTTAATAGCCGATACCGGTGTTGCATAATCTGTTCCAATATCATCTAGCATTAAATTGTGCGAATATGGCGATGTTTTAAAAAATGATGAATCAAGCATGATATAGCCATTAATCTTAGTATTTTTTAGAGGCTGTAATAAGTCAGCTAATTTATCTGAAGTTAAGGTAGGGTCACCGGAAAATTTAATGATCACATCCTGAATTTTACCATTCTTATTTATAACAGACGCTTCTGTTGCATACTTGTATTCTGGACCAAGAGCTTTCAAAGCAATGAGTGTCGTAATAACTTTTTGACAGCTAGCGGGTGTTGCATAAACTTTGGAATTGTATTCTTCGCTAAGATTGTTGTCATTTATATTGCCTGCAACATAAGAATAAAATGCAGATTTTTGATTATAAAGCTCTCCATACTTTGAAGTGCAACCAGACAAAAGTAATATTAATAAGATAATCAAATGCTTATTCATGTTAATCATTTTTCCTCAAATATAATTTCATACCTTCATGACTTGCCTCAAAACCAAGTTTTTCATAAAAATGTTTTGCTTGTGGTCGCTTTTTGTTTGTGGTGAGCTGGATGATAGAAACATCCATAGCTTTGGCATAACTAATGGCTTGATCAAACATCCAGCTTCCTATTTTCTGACCTCTATATTTCCCTGCTACCCTGACCGCTTCTATTTGCATACGGGTGCTGCCTATAAAAGTGAGTGATGGCATAATAGTGAGGTGGCAAGTGGCGATAATTTCATCATCGTTTTCTACAACCATTAAATATTGATTTGGGTCACTATCAATTTTATGAAACGCTTTGATGTAGCTTTCATCAAGTTCAGCTGATTTTGATTCTCTCGTGCTTCCTAGTTCATCTTCTAAGAGAAGCGCTATAATATGGGGCAAATCAGCAATTTTTGCTTTTCTGTGGGTGAGATTGTTCATGTTTTACCTCGTTTATATGATTCATAATCGCTTCTGCTACATCTTCCGGGCTAAAATTGCTGACATTTAGCGAAAACAAATTAGGGTGAGTAATGGAGATAAGTGGCCCATTATCTTCGGCATTAATTGGATCAATGGATTTCCACCTTTGTCTTCGCTCAAGTCGTGTCAGGCGCTTTAGATGCTCTTCTTTACTAATTTGAATTTGTACTGGAATAAACAACGACCCTCGCGCCTCAGCCATTTGTTTTACTTGCTCGTAAAGCTCTTTATCTTCCTCGGTATCTTCCAAACAGTTTGTAAGTACATAACTATTCTGAGTGTGATGAGCCAGGAAATCGAAAATCTCAGCCCTTATGCGAGCGATAGTGTCCCAAGCAAAATCAGGTATCTTGGCATATTCGTCATATGAAAGTAGCTCAAAAATAGGATTATTGATCAGCTTATTATCACACACGATAAAACCATACTTTGCAGCTAATGCCTTAGCGATGGTGTATTTGCCGACCCCAGGCTTGCCGGTTAAATAGATGATTGTTGTAATATTGTCCTTTATCATCCAAACCTCTTTAGTATCTGCCTGTTCTGAAACCTTCTTGAAGCCTGCTCTCTCGTAGCATTTAATGGCAGAAAGATTATTAATATCTGGATAGGCAAAAATGTGGGTGTACTGATTGCCGTGTAATTTAAGGAATTCTAAAATTGCTTTTGAGCCTAACCCTTGTTGCAAGGCCGATTCTTCGCCAATAAAGATATCAAATGCACCCAAGTTTTCTGGAAGACCTGAAAGTGGTTTGCTTCTAGGAAAATCGTAGGCATTATAAATTTGAATGTATCCAATTGGGTTTTGCTCTCTGTAGATAATGAAAGCTTGAATAACGTCATTGCGAGGAGCTTGCGACGAAGCAATCCAGTCATTATTTCTCTGGATTGCTTCACTTTTGGTTCGCAATGACGATATGCGTGGGCTATATTTTTCACGCACCAACTCCATCGTATACGCCACATCCTGATCTCCACCTTCGCTCGTACCGAGCTTCGGCGTGACAGGCCACCATTTTTTGACGTGCGGCGTCTCCAGCCACTTTAGCAGTAACGGAAAATGCGATTCAGCTAAGGGAATAAAAGTGATTTTCATGGCAGGTTAATCGTCATTGCGATGAGCGAAGCGACATGACAATCCCCGCCGTCATTGCGAGGAATCGTAGATGACGAAGCAATCCAGTTTTTATTATTTTGCTGGATTGCTTCACCACTTTGTGGTTCGCAATGACGAGAAGAAAATGGTTCGCAATGAGGGTTGTTAAATAATATCTTCATATAAATCTCTCCAATCTGGATTCATTGTTTCGATTAAAATTAATTTCCTTTTACGAGATCCTCCTTTAATTACTTTTTCTCTTGATATAGCAGAGATCATAGTTTCATGTGATTCGTAAAATACCAATAGCTTGCATGCATATTTTTTGGTAAAACCTTCAATCAGTCCTTCTTTATGCTCATAAACCCTTTTAATGAGGTTAGATGTAACGCCTAAGTATAAGGTTCCATTTCTTTTGCTCGCAACAATGTAAACAGCTGGATGTTTCATTTGCACTATATTCTAACTGGATTGCTTCGTCACTACGCTCCTCGCAATGACGAATATCTACCTACATAATATGTTTGATCTAAAACCAGAATTATGTCAAGATAAATCAATCTGCGCTAAGGCTCTACTCATGAGGGCTGCGCGCAAGTTGTGAGAAAATAATTTTTGGAACTTTAATAAAATGACTAAGGATGCAAATCCAGAATTACCAAAAACACTTTTTCCATTTATATGGCATTTTTTGAAAGAGAATAAAATTATCGTATTTACAGCAATATTTTTATCAATTATTGCTGGTTTTTGGGGGTCATTTAACAGCCTATTAATTAAGCAATTGATAGATTTGTTGCCGACTATTAATGGAGGCGCAAATGATGGAAATGTGGCAGTTCTTGCAATGCCCGCAGGCCTAATCGTTCTAAATTTTATTATCTTTGATAATGTTACATGGCGAAGTGTTAATTACATTTGGGCTAAATATATTCCTGTAGTGCAAAACAAAATTATTGCTGTGATGCTGGATTATTGTTTATCTCATTCCCATAGCTTTTATCAAAATAGTTTGTCTGGAAAAATTTCAAAGCAAATTACCAATTTATCCGATGAAATAGTTGAGATTATCACCTTTAAAATGACAAATTTTTTACGAGGCGGTTCTTTGCTGCTCGCGGCATTTGCGGCCTCTTATTATGTGAATGGGGTTTTCTGCCTTATATTAATCACATGGTTTATAATTTTTGCATCCTTTAGTATCTTCATGTCCAAAAAGATTGTAAATCTCGCAGATAAATTAGCTTCAGTGGAAACTGTAATTGTTGGTGAGTTGGTCGATTCACTATCTAATCATTCTAATGTCAGAATTTTTGGACGTAAATCTCAAGAAAACTTAAGGATGATGCCATTCTTTGATAGTCAACGCAAAGCCTACTATTCGTTAAATATATACTCTATAAAACTATATTGTATTCAAGGCGCTCTTATCGCCATTATGATGGCTTTTTCTGTTTTTGCACTAGTTGATTTGTATAGTCGTGGTTTGGTTACTATCGGAGATTTTGCGCTTATTTTAGGTTTATCTATGGAAACTGGTCATATGACTTGGTTTCTAATGTCTGAAGTTGATTATTTTAATAAAGCAGCTGGTAAATGTAAGCAGAGTCTTGTGTCCTTGATTGTGCCACTAGAAATACTCGATCAGCCAAACGCCAGGGTTTTAAATTGTGCACATGGTCAAATCACGTTCGACAAGGTCAAATTCCATTACAAACCTTCTGCGCACGAGGCTTCGACGTGTTCCGGCACTGAGCCTCTTTTTCAGAATAAATCTATCGAAATTAAAGCCGGTCAGAAAGTTGGGCTTGTAGGTTATTCCGGTGGCGGCAAGTCAACATTCGTCAATTTGATTCTCAGGCTTTACGACGTAACGGATGGCGCTATTTTAATCGATGGTCAGGATATTAGGGATGTAACTCAAGATAGTTTACGAGAAAATATCGCTATGATTCCCCAAGACCCATCTTTGTTTCATAGAAGCTTGATGGAAAATATTCGTTACGGCCGAATAGATGCAAGTGATGAAGAAGTGATCGAAGCTGCTAAAAAAGCGCACGCTCATGAGTTTATTTCCGCGTTGCCGCAAGGTTATGACTCACTCGTTGGAGAACGAGGCGTCAAACTTTCCGGTGGCCAGCGCCAACGTATTGCGATTGCCAGAGCAATTCTCAAAAATGCACCAATCC
>JBEAVG010000121.1:0-7234 GCA_041161045.1 Pseudomonadota bacterium | reverse complement strand
ATATATCGGTGCTAATGAGCTGGATGTGTTAAATGTTTGCAGAGTGGGGTGATGAAGTGTTTAGGTTAAAGACTAAAGCAAATTTTCCCTAGAGAATAACTTCAAAAACTAAATACTAGGGAAAAATTTACTGTCTCTGTCTATATGCTATTTAGCATTCACGGGTTCTATGTAATTAACTTTATCCTGCTTTTTTATATTAGATATAAATTCAGAAAACTCTTTCTTTGAAGGGAAGTTCTTTACCTCGATAACTCCCTTTTTTCTTGTGTTCACAACGCCCTCTAAGTGGTCATATTCATGTTGGAATACTTTTGCGGCAAAACCTTCCAGGATTTTTTTCACCTTTTTCCCCTCCAGGTTTGTGTATGTAACAAGAACTTTGTCGCTACGAGATACTAAAGCTGCTTCTACGGGACCTTTATCTGGCAAAGTAGAAAAACATGCCTCCCATTTAGTTGCCATTTTTTCTCCAATATTTTCGAGAGTGGGGTTAATTGCTGTCTCCATATTATCTTCTGACCTATCCCAACTATAAATAAAAATCTTTTTTGAAATTCCTATTTGTGGGGCCGCAAGCCCAGCAGCGGGCATTAACGGAGAAAGTGTTTCTCTTAGTTCCTTATCTATTTTACGTGCTTCTTCTAGCCCGTCTTTCGTTATTTCGATTGGAGCAGCTTTCTCAAGGAGGGCATTGTGATCATTATCCATCAGCGTTATGATAGGCTTAGCGAATGATTTAATGGGTTTTACTATGGACATAATTATAAATACCAAAAATATTAGTTGTTTGAACATTTGTTACCAAAAGTTGAGTTAATTCTAGTCAAGTAAATCTTAGGTAGCTTTTTATGTTTTTGCAAGCAATTTTTAAAACTCTATATGTTTTTGTTCGCAAGCCGTTTTTGGAAATAATAATTACACAATATGTAATTATTTTTAACTACTTCTTGCATAAAAAGTTAAATTATATATAGTATTTCTTTATAAACATAAAAATACAGAGGATGGCATGAAGAAAGTAATTAGTAAGGTGAATAGTTTTGTTGAAAGTCTGAACGTAAACAATACACAGAGGGGTCTTTATAAAGAATCTTTAAAAAGAATTACTGATCAAATAGATAGTGAGTATAACTTAACTCCTAAGATTTTAGGTAAAATTCTTTCAGGAAAAGATAAAGGTAATTTGGGTGATATTATTAATCACAAAGCTATAAAATCAAAAATTCCAGCAAATGATGTACATAGAATAAAAAAACTTCTAGAACGTTGTTCTATATTAGAAAGTGTAAAAGACAAATTTCTCTTGGTAAAACTAAAAGAAATCAAAGATATTCTGAGGATGGATAATACATCTGAAAAAGTTAGCCAAGAGATTCTAGGTATATGTAGTTCAATAATGAAGAAAGATATTTCTCTTAATGAAGACAATATTTATGAACTTTTTTTAGAACCTTTGTTCCATTGTTATGAAGATAACGAAATCACTGATGGATTAGTTGCTAAAATTACTCAAGAGTTACCACTTTCTCTTCTTCCTAAGGTTTTAGCTCATGAAAAAGTGGCTGAACAGGAATTTTCTTTGATTACAATATTAAACTCTATGTGGGAATATCTTTTAACAGAAGAAAATTTACAATCATTATTTGATTCTTTACCTAACAAAAGCTTTTGTGATATAGCAAATCAAGCTGAAGATGGAGAGTTAGAGGAATTAGTTGAAAAAATGGTTGATGCAAATATTTGTTCTACTGAATGGATTAAGGAAAATATTTTAGATCCAGTAATCGAAGAAGAAATGTTAGAAGATTATGAGGCTTTTGTTGCGTCGCTTTCTCCGAAAATTGCAGCTTTATATGATATAGAATATATAAGCGATAGAAAAGATAGTGCGATTGGTTCGACAAGTCCTGACCTGAGAGGTAAGAGAAAACAAGTCAAAACTCAAGAAATTGATACCTCGTCAGAAGAGGGTGGTGATTTTAACGCAAAGCGTTCAAAAACAGAAGAAGAAACAAAAGATGACGCCTCAGTAATAAGTGTGGCTGAAAGTGCTATTGCTATTGGTGCGAATGAAGATTTGTTTTGTAATGAGGAGCTGGATATTTAGTCTTATGTGCCAAATGCTTACAGAGGCGATTTGATAAGGTTTTATAATCCGAATTCGTTATTTTTTGGGAAGCCGGTAGGGGGGATTTTTCCAGCTGCCGCCCTTTTTCCTTGCCAAGCTATGATGTTTTCTTCAGTTCGTATTTTTCCTGATGTAGATGCCCACTTAAAGCCTTCAGGGCTTTTAAAAATCTGAATATCACTAAGTTTGGCATCTTTAAATTTTTGTAGCATAACTCCTTGACCGCGTTTCATTTCTGGAATTTCTGATATTTTAAATACAAGAAGTTTGCGATTGTTCCCAATTGTTGCGATCATATCGCCATCAATTTCCATACATTTTAAGGCTATTTCAGATGTTGGTACATTAAGTATTTGCTTGCCTATTTTTGTTTGCGCTAAAGCTTCGTTACAATCAACTATAAAGCCTTTTCCTGAAGTGCTAGCTACTAGGAATTTTTTATCATTTTTTGCAATATGCATAGCGATTATTGAATCTTCATTGTCAATATTTACCATTAACTTTATAGGCTCTCCGTCGCCTTTTCCTTTATATATGGTATCGGCTAGAATTGTATAAAAACGACCAGATGAGGTAAAAACCAGGATGTTATCTGTAGTATAACAATGAAGGATAAAATTTGTAGAATCCCCCTCCTTATATTTTATTCCACTAAGATCTGTAAGGTGAGTCTTTAAAGACCTAATCCAGCCCATTTTTGAGCAAATTACAGTTATTGGTTCGCGCTCAATAAATGCAGCAATATCTATTACTGTTGCAGTTTCTGTTGATTCTATAATATCAGTTTTACGAGAGCCCAATTTTGTTGTTTTTCCAAAGCGTTTTTGAATATCTTTTATTTCGCCTTTTATAACCTTTCTTAGAGTAAGTTCCTCTGATAAAATAGCTTCCAGCTCTAATTTTTCAGATATGAGTTTATCAAATTCCTTCTGTATTTCAATTTCTTCAAGCTTACGTAGAGACCTAAGTTTTGTATTAAGTATTGCTTCTGCTTGAATATCAGTTAGATTAAAGCGCTGCATAAGAACAGGTTTTGGCTCGTCTTCATTTCTGATTATGTTTATGATTTCATCAAGATTTAGATATACTATTTTTAACCCTTGTAGTATTTCGAGTCTGTGATTAATTTTATCAAGAACAAACTTACAGCGTCTTGTTATGACAACTTTACGGTGAGATATAAATTCCAAAAGTATTTGACGCAGATTCATAACTTGTGGAATATTAGAGCTAGAAATAACATTCATATTAACGTTAAAACGCGTTTCCAAAGCTGTCTGCTTAAAAAGAGATTGCATTATAACTTCAGGATCAATAGAGCGATTTTTGGGTTCAATTATAACTCTTATATCTTCAGCAGATTCATCTCTTATATTATCTATAAGAGGTAGCTTTTTGTCCTTCATAAGCTCAGCGATATGCTCAATAAGCTTAGATTTTTGAATCTGGTATGGAATCTCGGTAATAACAATTTCGTAAGTTCCGTGGCTTAAAGATTCTTTACTCCAACGAGCTTGGAGTCTTACGCTACCTTTGCCTTTTTCATATATTTGAGATATGGTTTCCTTGCTGTCTATTATAATCCCACCCGTAGGAAAATCTGGGCCTTCAACAAACTCCATAAGCTTCTGAATTTCAGCATTGGGGTGATCTAGAAGATGAAGCATAGCATCGCACAATTCATCCAAATTATGAGGAGGAATGCTTGTTGCCATACCAACTGCAATACCTTCAGATCCGTTAGCAAGAAGGTTAGGAAAAGCTGCAGGAAGAAGGCATGGTTCTGTATCTGAATCATCATAAGTATTGCGAAAATCAACGGTGTTTTTGTCCAAATCTACCATCATTTCCATTGCAATATCTGTAAGGCGAGACTCTGTATAACGCATCGCCGCAGCACCATCTCCATCAACGGATCCAAAATTTCCTTGGCCATCAATAAGTGGATATCTCAGAGAAAAACTTTGTGCAAGCCTTACTAAAGTATCATATACAGCTGCTTCGCCATGAGGATGATATTTACCTATCACATCACCCACAACACGTGCGCATTTTTTATATGCGGATTCTGGGTCCAGACGTAGTTGAAGCATTGCGTATAAAAGCCTCCTATGAACTGGTTTTAAACCATCTCTTACATCAGGAAGGGAACGAGACATAATCGTAGAAAGTGCGTAGGATAAGTATCTTTCGCTAAGCGCTTTAGAAAAATCAACTATCTCAATGTTAGAACTTTGCATTGCTTAATTTGTGCTATATGGAAAATGCGAGCATAACACAGTTAGAAGATGAGTGCAAATAACGAGATAAAGTTTGAATTAGATAATTTTCGCAGTTACAAATTCTCCATTCACTGAGCTTAAAGAAGCTTCAATAATAGATCCTGAGGAAATTGAGCATCCTTCAAAATGAACTGGGATAAAATTTTCTGTATGACCTTTGTTATCGTTTTCTACAAGAACTTTTGCATTAGAACCCAAACTATTATTCATAAACAGAAGTAGCTCTCTTTCTCCTTCTTCTCTAAGGATGGCTGCGCGTTCTTTTCTAATATGCTTTTCTACTTGAGGCATTCTTGCTGCTGGAGTTCCAGCTCTGGAAGAATAGGGGAAGACATGTAGATATTGCAAACTAGCTTCACTTATAAGTTTTCTTGTATTTTCAAACATTTCATCCGTTTCTGTAGGAAATCCAGCTATTATATCAGCGCCATAAGCCACATCTTTTCTTATGGATCTGAGTTTTTCACAGAATTCTATTATTTGATCCCTATTATGACGTCTCTTCATACGCTTAAGAATCATATTGTCTCCGGCTTGTAAACTAATATGAAAATGCGGCATAAGTCTTTTTTCATATGCCATTAGATCAAATAAATCTTCATCTATTTCAGCTACATCTATTGAGGAAAGCCTAAGCCTTTCAAGTTCAGGAACTGCAAAAAGCACACGCCTTATCATTTGAGCGAAAGTGGGTTCCCCAGGAAGGTCTGGGCCATAAGATGTTACATCAACGCCAGTCATTACAATTTCTTTATAACCTTGCTCCATCAGAGTTTTAACCTGAGAAACAATAGCGCCTACTGGAACAGATCTGCTATTGCCACGACCATATGGAATAATACAAAAAGTACAGCGATGGTTACAACCATTTTGCACTTGAATAAATGCTCTAGATCTTCCATCAAAATGTTGCACCATATGCGCTGCTGTCTCTGTAACAGACATTATATCATTTACGAGTATTCGTTCTGAAGAAAAGCTATAAAATTCTGGGCGCATTTTTTCTTCATTTCCTAAAATTTTATCTACTTCAGACATATCAGAAAATAGAGCGGGATTTGCCTGAGCAGCGCAACCTGTGACTATTACTTTCGCGTTGGGATTTTCTCTTTTATACTTGCGGATAGCTTGTTTTGCTTGACGTTCAGCTTCTTTAGTAACTGCGCAAGTGTTGAAGACTATAACATTATCTTCACCAGATATAGAAAGGTTATTTTTAATAACCTCGCTTTCGTAAGTGTTAAGCCTACATCCAAATGTAACTACTTTTTGATTCTGTTGAATCATGAATGCTCCAAATTATATTTTCCTTCTGCTATGAAATTAGCATCACCAGCCATATTTATTCTATCATTGTTTAATTCTATTTCTAAAGAGCCTTCTGGAAAATTCACTTTCACGGATTTTTTATCTATTAATCCTAGTTTATAAGCTGCAGCAACAGTAGCGCAAGCACCTGTGCCACATGCTGCTGTAAATCCAGCAGAGCGTTCCCAAACTATTAAATCTATATAATCAGACTCTAAAATAGCAAAATTTACATTTACTCCTTCTGGAAAAAATCGTTCATATTTAGCTTTAGTGTTAGAAGGTTTACCCTTTTCAAATAAGCTTCCTATCAATTCTTTTTCTGAAAAGGACATAGATTTATCAATAAAAAATATCAGATGTCTATTGCCCATATCCGCACAAATAGCATTCTTTATATTAGAAGAATGTGTTTTTGCTAATTCTAATATTTCAGATCTATAAGGCATCCATTCTTCTTCGAAAGAAACATTTCCCATATCAGCTACAACTAGTCCATTACTTTGGAGGTTGCAGTTCACTTCTCTTCCCCAAATATTTAACTTTGCAGATAAACATCCATTCTGGAGATTTATCAATTTCATCATGCAACGAGTTGCATTTCCGCAAGCTCTAGCAATAGAGCCATCCGTATTATAAATATTCATCTCTACCACAGAGTTAGAATGAAGAAAGGCATAGGTGATGAATTGATCACAACCTATGCCTTTTTTTCTATCCGAAACTTCTGCGGCTAAAGATGCTATGTCAAGACCACTTACCTGATCATTTGGCACAAAGACAAAATCATTGCCTAAGCCATGCATCTTATAAAACTGCATATATGTATTTACCTTAAGACTTTTTAGCTACTTTTTTAGGAGTAGCTTTTTTTGCTACAGCTTTCTTTGCTGGAGCTTTAGTTACAGACTTAGTCTTTGCTGTAGCAGCTGATTTAGCCTTAACAGCACTAGTCTTTTTCTTCACGGCAACTTTTTTATCTGAAGTTTTCTTTTCTAGTTTTTTAGGTTCTTTTTTAGGAGATCCTGAACTAGAACTTGAAACTTTAGTAGTAGTTTTTTTAGCAGTCTTACTTTTGCTTGTATTGCTTCTAGCAGCGCGAGGCTTCGGGGCAGGAGGTGTTTTTTTTCCTTCTTCTGCTCCTTCTTTAAAAGCTTTAACTCCTTTGCCCATGTCGGACATCATTTGTGGAAGCTTTCCAGCGCCAAATAAAACAAGCACTATCACTAATATAATTAGCAAATGCCCTAAACTTAAACCCATTTTAAACCTCTTATATATTAGATTTGTTACAATCAATTTACGTGCGTGTGTAACAAATTCCAAGATACTTCAACAAATCGCGTATTATAACATTTTTTACAAAATTTGCAACATAGGTGGCTAATAAAGTCAAATGAGTTGCATTGTAGCAATATTAAAACTTAAAGCGAAGAGTCAATAAGTGATTTCTTATATGTTTCCTTAAAGGAGCGCAAGATGAACAAGGTAAACATAGCCAATGCTACTATGT
>JBEAVG010000114.1:0-8820 GCA_041161045.1 Pseudomonadota bacterium | reverse complement strand
TTTGAAATGCCTTGTCAGATGTTGAAACGCTTTCCTTAAAACGATTCCGTTCATTCTTGATGTTGCTATGTACTGAGTCATTGCTTCTGACATTATATGAAGATGGTATAACTGATCCAATATCAGTCATTTTACTTTACCTCTATTGTAGCATCTAGTGCGCCAACTGACTTCATGTTATGAAGGATATTCACTATATCTCTTGGATATACCCCAAGCTTATTGAGGCCTGCAACAAGTTCACTAAGGCTAGCGCTGCCATCAAGCATAGCTGTTCCCATTCCGCGTCTCTTGTTTATTGCAGAATCAATCCTAGCCTGTTTTGTGGGCTGAGTTGTGGGAGAATATCCAGACTGACCTTGATCACCAACATTTATTATTAGGTTGCCTTGAGCAATAGCAACTGGCCTAATACGAACATTGTCTCCTATCACAACAGTTCCCGTAGACTCGTTTATAACAACTTTTGCCTTGTAATCTGGTTGTACATTGAGACTTTCTATTTCGGCCATGAATTCTACAATATCTACTTTTCTGTAGTTTGGGATTGTAATGTGAACAGTAGCAGCGTCAAGTGCAGATGCTGTATTCCCGGTAACATGGTCATTTATTGCGTTGGCGATATTTATTGCTGTAGTAAAGTCAGGAGAATTAAGAGCAAGACGAAGATGAGAAAAGTCTTTTAAATCATAGTCAAGTTCATTTTCAACGATGGCTCCACTTTGTATAAAACCGTTCGTTTCTATTCCGGTGCCACGAGTTTTTACGTCCTCTGAAGCTGGGTTGAAATTTGGTATTGCTATATGACCTTGAGCCACAGCATATACATCTCCATTCGCTGCAAGCAAAGGTGTTGCGAGCAGAGTTCCTCCACGGATACTTTTTGCATCGCCTATGGCGCTAACTTTTATATCTATACGAGAACCCTGTCTTGCAAAAGGAGGGAGGTTTGCTGTTACCATTACTGCAGCTATATTTTTTGTTTTTAGATTGTTTTGGGCTGTGTTTTGTGTATTAACATTTACACCCAATCTTTCAAGGAAATCTACTATTCCTTGCTGAGTGAATATTGCATTTTGAAGATTATCACCAGTGTTATTGAGGCCTACAGCAAGACCATACCCAACAAGCAAGTTATCCCTAAGGCCATCAAAAGTGGCTATATCTTTGATACGAGTATCAGCATGAGCAAGATTCACAGACCACAAAAAAACAAATAGCAAAACAATTATTCTCATACTACCTAAGTACCTAATATAGTTCTAACAATCCAGATCATACAAAAACTAAAAAAGATTTACTAGAAGTTTGAACACTTCTTAAGTAAATTTTTTGTTATATAAAGCGATTACCTTGTCTAGGTCTTCCTGAGTATCAACTGAAACCGCGTTCTCATTAGCGATGCAAAGCTCTATAGTCATGCCATTTTCTAGAGCTCTAAGTTGCTCTAACTTTTCCATTAATTCAGTGTGTGATTGTGGTAAATTAACAAAGTTTTCTAGGCTATCACGCTTAAAACCATAGATGCCAATATGATACCAGAACCAATCTGAATGGGTTGGTATATGTTGCCTAGAAAAATAAAGTGCCTTATTTTTAGCGCCCATAATAGCTTTCACATTCCCAGGATTATTAGGGGTTTCAGCTTGCTCTTTTATTACGGGTGTTACTATATCAGCGTCAGTATTTTTTAGTGCTTTTACTAAATCAGTTATGATTTGAGGATTCACAAGAGGTAAATCGCCTTGTAAATTGACTATATATTTATAGTTTTTACCTGGATCCATAGCTTTTAAAGCTTCCCATACGCGATCCGTCCCTTGGGCTACATCTTTTGTAACAAGAACCGGGGTGGCGCCTGCAATTCTAGCTTTTTCGGCTATCTCATCAGAATCTGTTGCGACGAAAACATCGCCAGCTCCGCTTTCTCTCGCCCTATGAACCACATGTTCTATCATCGTCATGTTTCCAATCATCTTAAGAGGTTTTTTTTGCAACCTAACTGAGCCTATGCGGGAAGGGATAATTATAGCTGTATCTGACATTATATCTCCTGAATATATAAAATATAGCTTGACATAATAGAGTTTTTCAGCGATAAAGTAAAACACGAATTTCAGATATTGCAACTGAAAAACTATGTTAAGTCAAATTATATTTTGACTGTATGGGAGCCCGTAGCTCAGCCGGTAGAGCACTTGACTTTTAATCAAGGGGTCCCGGGTTCGAATCCCGGCGGGCTCACCAATTATTCTCTTATAATATTTTAATATTCCCTCTGAAATTCCATCATAGCATTGACATATTTTGCTATTTTTTCTATGATCTTGATCCTTAATGCATTAATCAAAATATCAAAGGATAACACTCATGAAAAAACACTTACTAGCAACAACCTTAGCTTGCGCAATATCTACATCAGTACTTGCTGCCGGTGATCTTGCTACTCCTCTAGATAGTCAAATTTATATTAGAGCAGATGGTGTTGTAGGGAAATATCGTAATGTAAAAAATTCGGTCGATGCTTTTTCACAAAGTTATAATGTTGTGAGTAAAGCAAAGGTAAACTCTGCTATAGAGTTTGGAGTAGGTTATAATTTTACAGATAAAGCTAGATTAGAATTAGTAGCAATTCGTCCTTTGGGAACTAGATATAATGTTGTTTCTAATTTTACTAAAGTAGAGCATAATAATGCTACTGTGCTTCAGTTTGCAAAGGACTTTAATACTTCTGATGCTGATCAGAAAGTGCTTACTAATCAAAAAATGACAGCGACTTCCGATATAGCTATTACAAACAAAATAAAAACTAATATTAAAGCTCTTATGATTAGAGGATGCTATGATGTTATTGATATCGGTGGTGCTCAAGTTTTCTTAACAGCTGGTGTTGGTGGTTCTAAAGTAAGTTATAAAAGATCTAGAACTATATCCCTGAATAATCTCGCTTTAAATGCTAATTTTGTTAGATTTTCTAACGATCATATAGTTACTACAACCGATACTAAAACTAGAACAAAAAACAACGTTGCATGGAGTGTTGGTGCTGGTTTATCATATGAAGTTTATGATGGCGTAAGAGCTGAGGTTGCTTATAGATACATCAACTTTGGAAAAACAAGAAATCTTATTGACTCAAAAGATCAAAAAATTCAAGGTACAATTCTAGATCTAGGTGCTCATACAGCATCATTTGGGCTGAGGGTTTCCTTGTAGAGTAATATAAGCGAACTTCTGTCATTTAAAAACATGAATTCGGAGTCGTGGCATTCTAGTTTATTTCTCTAGAGTTCCAAAGAAGTACCTGCATCACGTCAAACAAAATTAATCAAGGCTAGTTAATGTGACAATAGAAGAACTGAAATCTAGATATAAATATGATCTTGCAACTCCAATGATGCAGCAATATCTAGATATTAAGTTTGAGAATTATGATTCATTAATTCTCTTTCGTATGGGTGATTTTTATGAATTGTTTTTTGAAGATGCAATAACTGCGAGCAAAGTTCTTGGTCTTGCTCTAGCGAAACGCGGTAAACATGCTGAAGAAGATCTTGCAATGTGCGGCGTCCCGCATCACGCTCTTGAAACTTATCTGCGTAAGTTAGTAGAAGAAAATTACAAAGTAGCGATAGTTGAACAATTAGAGACTCCAGAAGAGGCTAAGCAGCGTGGGTATAAAGCTGTAGTTAAGAGAGAGGTTGTTAGGATAATTACTCCAGGAACTGTAACAGAAGATTCGATAGTTACAGTTACAGCACCTAATTATCTTGTAAGTATAAGGCTAGGAGCTAAATCAACAATAGCATATCTAGATATAAATACCGCAGAATTTAAGGTAGTAACCGTAAAAGCAGAAGATCTTACGTCTGAGGTAGCTAAACTTAATCCTAAGGAAATCATAATATCTGAAAAAGACGCTTCGGCAAGCCAATTGCAAAACTGGCGAAACCTTATGGTAGTTCAGGTTGAGAGTTATTTTGCTTCTACAAAATGCCAAAAAATTATAGAAAATTTTTACAATATAAAGTCTTACACGTCTATAGGCATTATTAATGAACAAAAGATTTCTGCCATAGGAGGGGTTCTTGAATATTTGAACATTACTCAGAAAAAAAACGTACCTTTATTAGCATTGCCTCATATAGTTGAAACATCTAAATATATGTGTATTGACGCTTCAACTCGAAGTAATCTAGAGCTGGTTCACACATTATCAGGTTCTTACAAAGGGAGTTTGCTTTCTGTAATAAATCATACAGTAACTACTGGAGGGAGTAGACTCTTATATCAATTTCTTACCTCTCCGCTTACTGATCTCGAAGAGATATCTTTAAGACATAAAAAAGTTGAGTTATTTTTCAACAACATGCATCTTACAAAAAAGCTACGTGTTATAATGAAAGAGATATCCGATATTGAAAGGATAATCACCAAAATCTCCATGAAAAGATGTATTCCCCAAGATCTTCTGAATCTCAGATATAGTATAGAAGCTGCAGCATATATTCAGGGTGAAGTTGTAGATGCTTTAGGGGCTCAATATCCTCAAGAAATATCTGATATACTCTCGGATATAGCTGGACATGATAAAATAAATTATAAAATTAGGGATATAATACGTGAAGATGCGCCTAATAATATTGCAGATGGAGGTTTTGTAAAGCCTTCTTATCATCCTAAATTACTAGAGTTATACAGCCTTTTGGATAATACCAACGATATTTTAGAAACTCTTAAAATAGAGTATCAAAATAAGACTGGTATAGATAATCTTAAAATAGGTCATAATAACATTTGGGGGTTATTTATTGAAGTTACTCCTAAAAACGCTAATAAGATGACTGATCCTGAGTTTATACATAAACAAACTATGGTATCAGCTGTTAGATATACAACAGAAAAGCTAAAG
Organism: Pseudomonadota bacterium; assembly: GCA_041161045.1. Classification (GTDB taxonomy): domain Bacteria; phylum Pseudomonadota; class Alphaproteobacteria; order Rickettsiales; family Rickettsiaceae; genus CANNRM01. The sequence goes on along the minus strand of JBEAVG010000114.1, from coordinate 3,908 downwards.
AAAGTTGAATCTGATATGCTGAATGCAAAAAGCTTAATTATAGGCCTTGAGCAAAAGATTTTCTTAGAGTTATGTGATAATATAATAGAATATGCGGGAGATTTATATGCTTTGGCTATGAATATAAGTAATCTTGATGTTTTTACTAACCTTGCATATGTTGCAGAAACTTATAATTATGTTAAGCCAGATATGCTTGAGCTCAGCGAATTTACTGTAAATTCTGGGAGGCATCCGGTAGTAGAGAGTGTTCTAAAAAATGGACGGTTTATATCTAATGATTGTAGCCTTAGGGAAGACTCAAGGCTTTGGTTAATGACTGGTCCTAATATGTCTGGTAAAAGCACTTTCTTAAGACAAAATGCTTTGATAATTCTTTTAGCACAAATGGGATCCTTCGTTCCAGCTGCTTCTGCTAGAATAGGTGTTGTAGATAAATTATTTAGTAGAATTGGTGCATCAGACGACTTAGCAAAAGGTCAGTCTACCTTTATGGTAGAAATGATTGAAACTGCGACAATTCTTGCTCAAGCGACATCGAAATCATTTATTATATTAGATGAGGTCGGTAGAGGTACTGCAACTTACGATGGTGTTTCAATTGCATGGGCATGTCTAGAATATATTCATGATAAACTAAAATGCAGGAGTCTTTTTGCTACTCATTATCATGAACTTACATCGCTCTCTGATTCTCTAGCAGCGCTCAAAAATTATACAATAAAGGTACAGGAAGAGAATGGGGTGATTTTGTTCTTGCATAATATTATGCCTGGATCTGCTGATAAATCTTATGGAATACATGTTGCAGAGCTTGCAGGGCTTCCTAGAGCTGTTACTGATAGGGCATATCAAATTCTTTCTAAGCTTGAGAAAGAATCTGATAGCAAGAAAAAGCATGTAGAATCTATAGTATCGCATAGCGCTAGTCTTTTTGATTATGCTGCAAGCTATTCTCATGTAACTAATTCGATAGAAGAAGCTCTGAATGATATAAATCCTGATGCATTATCTCCACGTGATGCTTTAGATGAGATTTATAGACTTAAGGGTATGATAACAAAAACAAAATAGCAGAGATGAAGTACGATATTAAAAATTTATCAGAGTTAGAAGCGTATAATTTGTTAACTAAGCTAAAAATGGAAATTAATAGCTATAACAAGGCTTATTATAATGATAGCATTTCTATAGTTTCTGATGCTGAATATGATGAGCTCATGGTTTTATGCAGAGAGATCGAAAAATTTTTCCCACAATTTGCTGATAAAGATTCTCCAACACAAACTGTAGGATATAAAGTTATAGATTCTTTCGGTAAGGTAGAGCATAAAGTGCCTATGCTTTCTCTCGCCAATGCTTTTACAGAAGAGGACCTTAGAGCTTTTCTAACAAGGGTACAAAAGTTTTTGTCTATAGATTATATCCCTGAGATTTGTTGCGAGCTTAAGATTGATGGAGTTTCATTTAGCGTTAGGTACGAAGAGGGGCAATTAGTAAGAGGTTCATCAAGAGGTGATGGTATTGTTGGCGAGGATATAACTCATAATTTGCTTACCATAAAGGGTTTGCCTCATAATATTGACAATGCTCCTAAAGTACTTGAAGTGCGTGGTGAGATATATATAGATAAAGCAGATTTATCTGCACTAAATCAGGAACAAGAAGCTTTGGGAAAGCAGATTTTTGCAAATCCTCGTAATGCTGCATCGGGTTCCTTAAGGCAACTTGATGCAAATATAGCCGCTCAAAGACCTTTAAAATATTTTATTTATGGCATTGGGGATGTGAGTGAATTTACGCCAGGCACGCAATATCAAATGTTGGAATATTTCGAATCACTTGGGTTCATTGTAAACCCTAATAAAAAAGTCGTTTCAAACCAGCAAGAAATTATGGCTTTTTATAATAATGCTATGAAGATAAGGGATAATCTTCCTTATGAGATAGATGGCGTAGTGTATAAGGTGAATGATCTTAATCTGCAGAAAAGGTTGGGTGTGGTAGCTAGAGATCCTCGCTATGCAATTGCGCATAAATTTCCAGCTGTTATTGGTTCTACAGTACTTAATGACATTACTGTTCAGGTTGGAAGAACTGGAGCTCTCACTCCAGTAGCTGAGCTTGAATCTATTTCCATAGGTGGGGTTATTGTTTCTAGGGCTTCATTGTATAATAAGAGAGATATTGAAAAAAAGGATATTAGATTAGGAGATACAGTTTTTTTGCAGCGTGCAGGAGATGTTATACCACAAGTAATTGAGGTTGATCTTACAAAAAGAAAAAGTGATAGTATTAGGTTTGAATTTCCTAAAAATTGTCCATCATGTGGAAGTGAGTTATTTGAATATGAGGATGAGGCTGTAATACGCTGTGAAAATGGCCTTTCTTGCCCAGCGCAAGTCTATGAAAGATTAGTTCATTTTGTATCTAAATCTGCAATGAATATAGATGGTTTAGGAAAGCAGCAAGTCGCATTTTTGTTAGAGCATAAATTAGTTTCAGATCCTGTTAGTATTTTTACATTTTTAACTACTGAGATTGAGGATTTTCTGAAATCACAAGATGGTTGGGGTATTAGGTCTGTATCAAATTTAAAAACTGCTATTGAAAATTCAAAAACAACTACTTTGCCCAAGTTTATTTTTGCTCTAGGTATTAGGCATATAGGAGAATTAAATGCTCGTCTTTTAGCGGCGCAAACTGTTAAATCCGTGGTGTTTTTAGAGATGTTAAAGTCTATAAGAGATGGTGATGTAGATGTAATTAGAGCGCTTAATGATCTTGATGGTATAGGTGATAAAACATTAGAGGCAATTAAAGAATTTTGTGCACTTAGTCATAATTTGGAATTGGTGAAGAATTTAATAGAATTACTTGATATAGAAGATTATAAGCCAAAATCTATAAATTCTCCAATAGCAGGAAAAACAATAGTATTTACTGGCTCTTTAGAAAAATCTTCACGAGATGAAGCTAAAAATATCGCTGAAAAATCTGGTGCAAAAGTAGCAAGTCAAGTTTCAAAAAATGTAGATTTTGTTGTTGTTGGTGTTGATGCTGGTTCTAAGCTAAGAAAGGCTCAAGAGTTAGGTGTGAAAATTTTGACTGAGGATAAGTGGTTAGAATTAATTTCAAGGGAAGGATGAATTGTTTAGATTTTTATTAGCTCAGAAGCGTTCTTTGTCCGCAGTGATGAAGAATAGTAAAACGATAGTTGTTAAGTCTGTGAAATATAGCGTTTTGGAAGATTTTCTTGTTTCTATGGGTGGTAATTGTAGTATTGTAAGATCAAACTATATAAAATATGACATACCAAAATATAAAATAAACTTCAAAATATCTGATATTGGAGACAATGAGTGTAAAATATTGTGTAGCAACTCTAAATTCACACATCAAGTCGCAGATATGATAAATCTATTGCCTGAGGAATATACAATTTTAGGCAAGATTTTTAGTGAACAATTAATGTAATTTGAATGGTCTTTAAATTTATGCAAGATAATTCCTTTGGATTTAAATCAGTGACTTCTCAAGAAAAAACTAGTTTAGTCAGGAGCGTGTTTGCTTCAGTTGCTTCTAGATATGACATTATGAATGACGCCATGAGTTGTGGTATGCACCGTTTGTGGAAGAGTGAATTTATTGCAAGAATTCCTGATTTTTCAGGAAAGCTTTTGGATATGGCTTCAGGCACTGGCGATATTGCTATAGGCTATTATAAAAGGGCAGAGGAATATGGAATCAAGGCTGATATAGTTGCTTCAGATGCTAGCTTAGAAATGCTTGAGGAAGGCAAAAAAAAGGCTATTGATTCAGGTGTTGTAGGGATTAAATATCAAGTTACCGAAGCTGAGAAATTACCATTTAAAGATAATGAGTTTGATTATTATACTGTTGCTTTT
>JBEAVG010000028.1:0-6551 GCA_041161045.1 Pseudomonadota bacterium | reverse complement strand
ATGCTACTCTAATAAACACTTGATACCAACCGTTATTTAGCAATGCCATATGAAGGGTAATGAATTAGTTGACTTATGCTAATATTTATGTTAGTATCCTTTGTTTTATTTAATAAATAAGGGATATGTCATAATGGCGCAAGAATTAGCACAAAATAGGGAATTATCAGATCTACCAGGTCTACCAGATGAAATATTGCTAAAAATATTTCAAAAGCTTAACGATATAAAAGACGTAATACAAATAGGATCATCAAATTCACGATTTTATAGCATCACTCATGATATCAGCGTAACAAAAAAATTCTTTCAAGCTGATATGCAAGATACTACAGCAGAAGCCCTAGGGATAATGTATGGGCTGAGAGTAGATTGTATAAAGGTTTTAGGAAAATATGCCGAAAAATTATTTGCAGATGGACGCACACCAGAAAACTACAAAGGGTTTGATGGTGCTGCCATCCAGGCTTTCGTACAATATGCCGAAAAATTATTCGCAGATGGACGCACACCAGAAAACTACAAAGGGTTTAATGGTTATGAAATAGAGGCTTTCGGAGAATATGCCGAAAAATTATTCGCAGATAAACGTACACCAGAAAACTACAAAGGGTTTGATAGTTTTGCCATCGAGGCTTTCGGAAAATATGCCGAAAAATTATTCGCAGATAAACGCACACTAGAAAACTACAAAGGGTTTAATGGTTATGAAATAGAGGCTTTCGTACAATATGCCGAAAAATTATTCGCAGATGGACGTACACCCAAGGACTACTTAGAGGCAGGGAGCATTTTAAAGTATTGCTTGGGTTTTAAGGAATTACCACCTCATTTAGATGATGATGTTGTATTAGATGCTAATGTGCCACTTATTGGAGTGGAAGACTGATTCTAGTAAGTGTAAAATGGTAAAAATAGACAGTAGTAGGAGATGAGCAGTCCGAGCACCGCATCATATGAGTGATATGTGAGGAGCTTAAGGACGCGAAACCCTCTGCCCTAATCGACATTTTTCACGAGAGACTTTTTAGGGGTTATTAAAATTTGCCTGGTACGATTTATCCTATATTTTCGTACCCAACAATCCTTAACTGTCAGATTAAGTCCTTACTTTTACATATTACTCATGATCCCCAAGTAACTCTGCGCTATTTGGAGCTCCGTTTAATATTAGAGGCTGTGTTTCACTAGATTCACTTACTTGAACTAATGATCTAGGCTCTTGGACGATTACATGCGAAGATGTGGTTGCTCTAGCAACTGTTTCAACCAGATTGTTAACAAACTGCGAAAATATAGAATCCAAGTTATCACTAGCCGCAGAAGCTTTAGTCTCTTGAGGGGAAGTCTTGATTGTCGTATTTTTCATGACATAAGATATAGATCCATCTGGTTTTTTTTCATATGCAATTTCCCCCACATCAAACTCATCCCTACTATCTATCAATGACAAATCTTGAGCTGTAGAAGCATGTATTTCAGGGTCTTGCCCCTGAACATTAGATTGAGCCGAAGATGAAGGTTGTTGGGCCTGAGAAGATGAAGTGTTAGTATTAGCAGATTGAGGCTGAGATGTGATCGTGCTCCCAGGAACACTTGCAGATACAATATTAGTGTTAGTAGTAGAATAACCACGAGAAGTCGCAATTGATGCAACATTTGTCTCATTAGTATTGGATGTACTAGATGAATATTCTAATCCAGAAACTTTAATTTTAGCCCCATCTACTTCTAATAAACCTATTTTTACAGTATATTGATCAGAGGTGTTTTTTTCATCGCTTTTTCCATTTTTTTTATATTGGTTGCGGCAGGCATTCACGCCTAAAGCCCCCAAGCAGCTAGCAACACTAGCACCAAGTGTTACAAGCGCGACTGAAGCTCCATCTAGCATAATTCTACCTATAAATAAGATTATTATTATATGTTATGTTATTTCAATTGGGCTCATTCTGCAACTGAGAATTGAAAAAACTGATTATTCTACAAACAAATATTAAAATACTCAGGGATTGGACATGCGATTTGAATTTCTTCACCAAAAACATCTTTATCTATTAGTACTGCGGCAGCATGAAGCATTAGCTTATCTGATTCTACTCCACCATATTTTTCATCACCAACAATTGGGCACCCAATTAGCTTAGAATGAACACGCAATTGATGCATTCTTCCAGTAAGAGGATAAAATTTCACCAAAGCTTTATCATTTATGATTTTTATGATTTCATATTCAGTAACAGCAACTTTACTACCTTCAACTTCTTCTTCATAGGTGCTAACCTCAAAATCCTTTTCCTTAATCAAATAAGATTCTATCCTACCTTTAGATTTTTGAGGAACACTAGATAAAATAGCCATATAGGTCTTATGAATTTTATGCTTCTGAAATGCTTTCATAAACCTATCCGCATTTTCACTGGATTTTGCTATCAGAATTATACCACTCGTGTCTTTATCAAGCCTATGGACTAGCCTTAAATCAACTCCTTGATCACTGAGATACACTAGTGCATCGTCTAGAGAAAGCGTAATCTTAGTACCCCCTTGACTTGCAAGCCCCGATGGTTTGTTTACAGCTACAAAGGCTTCATGATCATAAACTAAATATTCAGAAAGTAGCTTTTGTGCAAGTTTAGAAACAATAGGAGTGTTTTTAACTTCTAGCTTTCTAGAACGTGGCTTAAGCTGATCCTCAATAGAATCTGCGACAAAAATCTTATCTCCATTTATAAGCCTCAAGCTAGACTCAGCTTTTTTCTCATTAACCTTGATTAAGCCTTTGCGCAGATATTGCTCTATCACTCCTTGGGTAAGAAATGGATTAATAGTACGCAAAAATCTATCAAGCCTAATTGCGAAATCGCGATCTTTTATTTCAATAATATTAGTCATTACTAGATAAGTTTTTATATGCTTTAAAAACATTTTTAAGCAAGTAAGCAATGGTCATAGGCCCTACTCCACCAGGCACTGGAGAGATGGCTTTTAGCCCAAAATCTTTTATATCCTCAAAATCCACGTCACCTACGGTTTTTCCATTTTCAAGTTTAGAAATGCCAACATCTATTACAATTGTACCATTCTTAAAATATTCTTTTTTCAAAAACATTGGTTTGCCCATGGCAGAAACTACAATATCTGCTTTCGATGTAATAGATGAAAGATTAGTTGTTTTAGAATGACATGTAATCACAGTAGCATTTTCTTTAAGCAGTAGTGCTGACATCGGCTTTCCTACAATCCCAGATCTTCCTATGACTACAGCAATCTTTCCTTCAAGATTAGACTCCACTGACTTAATTAATTCCATGCAACCCCGAGGTGTACATGGGATAAATCCTTTATCAATTTCAGAATACAAATATCCAACATTAACAGGATGAAATCCATCAACATCTTTATCAGGATCAATAGTTTGCTGCACCAGATCCTTATCAATATGACCCGGAAGAGGTAATTGAACTATAATTCCGTGAATGTTTTTGTCAGTATTTAATCTATCTATTTCAGATAACAAACTAGACTGACTCACATTGGAATCTAATTGTATCAATTGAGCATTAATTCCTACCTCTTCTGAGCGCTTTATCTTTGAGTTTACATATAATTTGCTTGCAGCATTTTCACCAACTAACACTATTGCAAAGCCAACATTATGCCCCTTAACTTGCTGCTTTATATCAGCTAAGATCTGATTTGCATGATATTTTCCGTCTATGATTTGCATCTATACTAAATCCCCTTACTGGTAGAATATTGAAAATGCAGCGCCTTACCATCAAAAACTCTTGAATAAGCATGATGTAGTGCCATTGCAGCTTCTGAAAACCCACAAAGAATTAGCTTCAATTTTCCAGAATATGTAGCCACATCACCTATAGCATATATCCCTTTTATATTTGTTTCCATAGAGGATGGATCAACATTGATCTGATGCATGCCAAAATCCAATCCCCAGTTTTTTATTGGTCCTAAATCTGTAGCTAATCCAAAAAACGCAAGAAGCACAGAAGCCTCAAGACTTCTTTTTTCTCCATCCATATTACTTACTATGACTTCAGATAATATTCCATTTTCACCAACGAGTCCCTCAAGCTGATAAGGTACAACAAATTCTATTTTCCCTTGATCGCTTAATTTTTGTAATTGATTTAGCGACTCAGGTGCAGCTCTAAATTTTTCTCTCCTATGGATTAGGTAAATTTTAGAAACTATATCAGAAAGATTAATAGCCCAATCACATGCCGAATCACCACCTCCAGCAATCACCACATTTTTTCCGGTGAATTCGCTCCTATTTCTTACCATATAAAAAACAGACTTTCCCTCATAGTTTTCTATATCTGTCAGAGGTGGCTTGTTAGGCCCAAATGAACCAGACCCTGCAGCTATTAGAACAATCTTTGACTCAATTATAGTTCCTAGAGATGTTGTGGAAATAAAGCTAGATCCATTTTCTTTCACTGAAATTAATTGCTGATTTAGGTGATAAACTGGGTTAAAACGCTCAGCTTGGGCCTCAAGATTAGCAATTAAATCTCCCCCACTAATCATTTTGTAGGCTGGAATATCATATATAGGCTTTTCGGGATAAAGCGCCGTGCATTGCCCACCAATTTCAGGAAGGCTATCTACAACATGGCATTTCATACCAAGCATTCCAGCTTGGAATATAGCAAATATTCCAACTGGCCCAGCTCCAACTATTAGTACATCAGTTTTTTGCATTTGTTATTACCCATCTTACAAGCTTTATTATATGCAGTTTTGAGCTCGGGGCAACAGTATCCTTGACATTTCTCTCAAAAAGGTGATAATGTGCTAGTTGAATTTAGTAATTTTAGAGACTCAAAAGGGGGTAAGTACAAGTGATAACAGTAGCAGTTCATGCTGGTAATGGTGAAAGAGCCATTCGTCAGCTAAAGCGTAGAATGCAATACGAACTTATTTTCCGTTTGATGAAAGAATCTCGTTTCTATGAGCCACCTTCAGTGATGCGTGTTCGTAAAAAACAAGAAGCTGAAAGGCGTATACGCAAGAATTCTCGCAGAAGATTCCGCGAGGAAAATTAGTTTTTAATATCTATGTTAAGAAAAAAAGAGGGTTTACCCCTCTTTTTTTTATCAACTCAATAGTTTTCTGTAAAAAATGCCAATTAGGGCAGAGGGTATCGAGTCCTTAAGCTCCTCAAATATCACTTATATGCTTAAGGTGCTTGGACTGCTCATCTCCTACTACTCGTCTATTTTTGACAAGATACAGCAAATCTCCCCCTAGTATTTTTAGTTTTCAAGTTATTCTACTAGGGGAAATTTGCTTTAGTTTTTTAATATAAAAACTTATATCAAATCATCTTTGCAAATGTTTGGCACATAAGACAAATAAAAAAATCCCTGTTTTCGCAGGGATTTTATTAGAATAGATCAGTCTAAAAATAAATAAGACTATAGATTCTTAAAGAATGGTATTATTTTGCAGGAGCAGCTTTACTAGCCTTAGGAGTAAATGTAATTTTTTCTCTAATACGAGCTGCCTTACCTTGTCTATCTCTCAAATAATAAAGCTTTGCGCGCCTTACAATACCACGCTTAACAACTTTAATAGATTGAATCATAGGGGAATATAGCTTGAATTTACGCTCAACACCTTCACCATGACTAATCTTACGAACTGTGAATGAAGAATTAACACCAGCATTACGACGAGCTATTACAACCCCTTCATAAGCCTGAACACGCTCTGTTGCGCCTTCTACAATACGAACACCAACATTAACAGTATCTCCAGGCCTGAAGTCAGGAATTTCTTTTCCTTCTGTCAGTTTTTTGATTTGTTCTTGTTCAAATTTTAAAATAGCGTCCATATAACTTACCTAATTATGTTTTCCATTTGCTTTGGTACTAGAATTATATTTTTCCCAAAGGTCTGGCCTTTTATTTTGTGTTACCTTTTTTGCCTCAGCTATACGCCAAGCTTGTACTTTGGCATGATCTCCAGAGACTAATATATCTGGCACTTCTCTACCTTTCCACAGTGCTGGCCTTGTATATAAAGGATATTCTAATAACCCCTTTAAAACCCCCTCTGTAGCAAAAGACTCTTCTACAAGAGTATCGCTATTAGCTAAAACTCCAGGAATCAGCCTCACACAAGCATCGAGAACAACCAGAGCAGCAGTTTCCCCTCCCGAGAGGACAAAATCGCCAACACTAATTTCCGTAGCATTATACTCATCTATTACCCTTTCGTCAATCCCCTCGAAGCGTCCACATAAGAAAATTACGTTTTTTTGCTCCACTATTTCACGCGCTAAGCTTTGAGTAAAGGGCTTTCCACGTGGTGAAAAATAGTAGATTTTTTTACTACCGGAAGTTTCTATTGCTTTATCCAAAGCACATCCCAAAACATCGGGCCTCATTACAAGACCGTTTCCACCACCATATTGTATATCATCTACATTCTTATGTTTTGTGATGCCAAATTCTTTAATATCGATTAGATCCAAAGACCATATAGATTTTTGGAGGGCTTGACCTGCTATAGAAAAA